>CAYRNE010000093.1:0-9230 GCA_964425245.1 uncultured Devosia sp. | reverse complement strand
GCGGAAACGCGCGGACCCCGTGACGTTGGTGCGCTCGCCGATGTTCACGAACGGGATTTCATCCGTCAGCGTGAACGGCTCGAGCCCGGAGAGCCGCATCCGCACGGGCAGCTTCGGGACCTGGCGGGGCTTGTGACGGCTCACCGCCTCGGCGATCGCGGCGATGTGCTCCGGCGTCGAGCCGCAGCATCCGCCGACGATGTTCACGAGTCCGTCGCGGGCAAAGCCTTCGAGCTGACGCGCCATGGATTCCGGTGTTTGGTCGTAACCGCCGAATTCGTTGGGAAGGCCGGCGTTCGGGTAGGCGCAGACGAGTGTGTCGGCGACGTCGCTGAGTTCGGCGATGTGCGGGCGCATGGTGTCGGCGCCGAGGGCACAGTTGAGCCCGATCGTCAGTGGATTGGCGTGGCGGACGGAATACCAGAATGCTGTCGGAGTCTGTCCGGAGAGCGTTCGGCCTGAGAGATCGGTGATGGTTCCCGAAATCATGATCGGCAGCTCGACCCCACGCTCGGCGAAGGTGCGCTGGGCCGCGAAAATGCCGGCCTTGGCGTTGAGCGTGTCGGTGATCGTCTCAAACAGCAGCAAGTCGGCGCCGCCCTCGATAAGACCGTTGATCGCCTCGGCATAGGCCTCGACGATCTGATCGAAGGTGATCGCCCGGTGCCCCG
The DNA here is from genome assembly GCA_964425245.1 of uncultured Devosia sp. Classification (GTDB taxonomy): domain Bacteria; phylum Pseudomonadota; class Alphaproteobacteria; order Rhizobiales; family Devosiaceae; genus Devosia_A. The sequence goes on along the minus strand of CAYRNE010000093.1, from coordinate 8,559 downwards.
GGTTGTTTACGTCGGTCGACATCGACGCCGTCTTGTTGAGCGGGCCGAGCGCCCCGGCGACGAAACGGCGCCGGCCGTCCACTGCCTGCGCCGCATCGGCCGCCTCGCGGGCGAGGCGCGCACCCGCAACGTTCAGTTCGTGGGCAAGATCCTGCATTCCGTAGTCCGTCTGGACCACGGAAGTGGACGAGAAGGTATTGCTTTCGCAGATGTCCGCGCCCGCCTGGAAATAGGCGAGGTGCATGGCGCGGATGTCATCCGGCCGGGTGAGGTTGAGCAGGTCGTTGTTGCCGCGGACGTCCTTGGGCCAATCGGCGAAACGCTCGCCGCGGTACCCAGCCTCGTCGAGCTTGAGGCCCTGGATCAGCGTCCCCATCGCCCCGTCGAGAATCAGAATGCGCTCGGCGGCCGCTGCGCGCAGCGCGTTTCGCAGCTCCTTGCCGCGGCTGGGAGACTTCGTTTCGGCGGTATTCGTCATCCCGGGACCTCGGCAGTCAGAACGCAGCGGCAAGTCATTGTCAGGCAGGGGATATAAAGATTTCTTTATATGATTTCCAGTCGCCGCTCAAGGAATGGCATTCCGCATTTCGGCGGCGCCGGGGCAGGGCGGCCCACCCCCCAGCCTGCGGGCGAAAGACGGCGGGAGGCGGGCAGTCCCTGTGGGACCACCCGCCTCCCCGGATGGAATTACTTTGTGGCGGTTCCTTCCCTCAGGCGGCCGGAACCGCTTCGGCCACTTCCAGACGCTCCGCGTCGCCCTTGCTCCAGCGGACCATGAGAACAACGGTCATCACGCCGAGACCGAAGATCGTGAGCACCACGACGATCAAGCCGCCGAGGATCGGCACCATCGCGAGGAGCCCGGTAAGAACAAGCGCGGCCGTGAGGACGAGGATGCGTTTCACGTTCGTGTCGATGACCATGAACGCGCGGGCGATCCGCAGCCCGGTAAAGTAGGTACCGAGCAGGTAGCCCAGCGCCATGAGGATGCCGACGACGATCAGCACGACCGGCAGCGCGAGGAGTCCGATGATCGTAATTGCGATCAGCGGTATGAGCCCGATCAGCGCGGCGAGCGCGAGAATGCCCACGCCGAAATTACGGAACGGCCTGCGCTCGGACACAAGCTGCATGCGGGCGAGCCCCCGCGGCATGAAGGCGATGAGCGCGGCGCCGACGACGATCAGTACAAGCCAGCCAAGCGCGGCGCCCCACAGGTCGGGCCAGAACCGGCGCATGACGGTCTCCGTCGCGGTACGACCTGCCTCCTGCACGTAGTCGGGTCGGGTGGCCTGCGTGAAGCTCACCCGATCCGCGCTCGCCACGGTCGCAGGCACCGCGATTTCGTTCGGCGCATGGATCGAAAAGTTGCCGTCCACCCGGGCGCCGGAGCCAAAGGTAATGGTTTCGCCATAGAACGCGACGTCACCGGTTATCGGTGCCTCGAGAACGAGCGACTGCGCGGTGATGATCGCTGCGCCTGCAACCGGCATCGCGATGGTGACTGTCGCGCCCGCGAGCCGCGCGTTGCCGCCGATAGTTGCGCCGGAACGCAACGTGACGTTGTTACCTGCCGCGGTGACATCACCTCCGACGGCCTCCGTGACATCGACGGAGAAGCCGACGGCATAGACGTCACCAGCGACCGGTGCCGACGCGTTGACGTCGAAGCCGGCAAGATGCGCGTCCCCCGTAACCGGACCGGTCAGTGTCACGTCGTTGCCGGCCATAAAGGCATCGCGCTCGACAGCGGCATTGATCGAGACGTTCTGACCTGCGCCATACTGGTCGCCGCCGAAGCTCAGCGAGGCCGGCTGGGCAATTGCCGGCGCCGCATACAACAAAACGCTCGCAAAGAACGCATATGTGGCAGTTTTCATTCTGCACCTCCTCATGGGGTCCTCGCGTTCTTACAGATCAGAACAAGGAGAGGCACCGGTTGATCCGGCTCAATCGCCAGATCTTCTCCCGCAACGGCACAGTCCGGCGCAATTCGCCTCAAATTAACCCGAACGCAACCATGCCCGGAGCCTCATGCAGCGGGTGAGGCGCCGATTCGCTAGACTGTTCAACCTGTTGCGATGGGTGAATAGCTTGGTCACGCCTTTCTTCAACGGACGCCGTGCCGTCCGTCTTTTCGTCCTTGCCGCGCTTGTCGCGCCGATGCTGGCCGCCTGCGGTGGCGGCGTCGGCTCATCGGGCGTCAAGCGGGCGGCGTTCTCGTCCAAGGAGTTTGGGGTCTCGGTGTCGCCCCGTGTAACGCGGGCGAAGTACCCGCCGCGCGGCGGCGGCCGAAGCCTGCCGCTCAAGCCCTACCGGGTTGCCGGCAAGACCTATTCACCAGTCGCAGGTCCCGGATATGTCGAGCGGGGCCGGGCCTCGTGGTACGGCCAGGATTTTCATGGCCGGCGAACGGCGAACGGCGAGATCTTTGGTGCCTTCTACCTGACGGCGGCAAGCCCCGTGCTGCCCATTCCATCCTACGCGCGGGTCACGAACCTCGAGAACGGGCGCTCGGTCCTCGTTCGCGTCAACGATCGGGGGCCTTATCTGCAGGGCCGTATCATCGATCTTTCGTATCAGGCGGCTTCGATCCTTGGTTACGTGAACAAGGGGAGTGCGGATGTCGAGGTGCGTTATGTCGCGCCGGCACCGCTCAACGGCGACGACAACAAGATGCTGATGGCGAGCGTCAATCGGCTGACTCCCTTCGAAGCCTCGTCTTTCGACGCCTCGCCGGATGTGCGGCTCGCGATGGTTGAAGAGCCGGCGGCCACGAACCTCCTCGCGGGCGACGAGATCGCGGTCGTTGACGGCCGCATCCAGTCGGCGGGCTACCAGCCAAGCCGCGGCTCCTACTCGGGCGAGGATTTTGTGAACGACGTCTTCGGTCTCTTCAGCTATGCCGGCGAGGATCAGGTCACGGCCGCGCATGCGGCGGCCAACGCCATGGCCACCCGCGACACGGGGTTGCAGCAATGGGCGAGCACGGTCGACGAGGATGCGCGCTCGATCCGGCTTCAGGTGGGAGTCTTCCGGGACCCGGAAAAAGCCGCTGCTGTTGCCCAGTCCTTCGCGCTGCTCGCCGCAGCCGACGAGCAGACCGTCGATGCGGGGGGACAGAAGGCGACAGTCGTGACCCTGGTGAAGCTCAAGCCCGGTGTCGAACGGGCCGACGTCCTTGCCATGGCCCGGGAACTTGGACTCGACGACCTGGTCCTGTATTAATCGGAAAGGGGCCCGAAGCAGGCCCGGGCCCCGCGTACGGAGAGTGTCGTTGCGGTATCCCAGGCTGCTGTTGACCGGCCTCCTGTTGGCCATTGCAGGCCTGATTTCGCCTGCCTTGTCGCAGGATTTCGACACGAAAGCCAAGTTCGCCGTCCTCATGGACTACGAGTCCGGGACGCTGCTCTTCCACAAGAGCGCCGACGAACCGCTGGAGCCTGCCAGCATGGCCAAGCTCATGACGGTGGCGGTAGTCTTTGACGAGTTGCAGCGCGGGCGGCTCTCGATGGATGACGAGTTCTTCGTTTCGGAGCATGCCTGGCGCGATGGGGGGGCAGCCTCGGGCGGCTCGACGATGTTTGCCGAGCTCAATTCGAAGATCAAGGTCTCCGACCTGCTGCGCTCTGTGATCATCCAGTCCGGCAACGACGCCGCGATCGCGCTTGCCGAGGGCATCGGCGGTACCGAGCAGCAGTTTGCGGCGATGATGAACCAGCTTGGCCGCGAGATCGGACTCACCAACACCAACTTCGTCAACTCTACGGGTCTGCCGGACCCGAACCAGTACTCGACGGCCCGCGACCTCGCGATCATTGCGCGCTTCATCATCGCGCAGTTCCCCGAGTATTATCCCATGTTCTCGGAACCCGAGTTCACCTGGAACAACATCCGGCAGATGAACCGGAATTCGCTCGTCGAGATGGGCATCGGCGTCGACGGGCTGAAGACCGGGCACACCGAAGCGGCCGGCTATGGCACCGTCGTCTCGACGGCGGCGGGCGGGCGGCGGCTGATCGCCGTGCTGCACGGCCTCACCTCGATGACAGAGCGCGCCGAGGAGGCCCGCAAGCTCGTGACCTGGGGCACCCGCGGCTTCGAGCAGATTCCCGTCTTTGCCGAAGGCGAGATCGTCGCCGAGGCCAAAGTCTACGGCGGCAGCCAGCCGGAAGTCGGCCTCGTCGGCAAGGGGCCGATCGATCTCTTCATACCGAAGGGTGCGCAGAATTGCCCCACGGCGACGGTCACGTACCGCGCCCCGATCCTGCCGCCGATCGAGCAAGGCACCGAGCTCGCCAAGCTGAACGTCATGTGCAACGACGTCGTCGTGCAGGTGACGCCGCTTTATGCCGCAGAAAGCGTGGCAGAAGGGGATATCGTTCGCAAGGCGACCGACGCGCTGGCCGAACTGGCCCTCGGTTGGCTATAGCCTCGCCGTCATCAACCGGGATCGGATCGCCGACCATGCTCGATGTGCCACAGCCGGCCGCCCGCTTCATCACGTTCGAAGGCGGCGAGGGCGTTGGCAAGTCGACGCAGGTGAAACGCCTCCTGACGCGGCTCAGCCGGCTCGGCATTCAGGCCATCCGCACGCGCGAGCCGGGAGGAACGCCCCGGGCCGAGGCGATCCGCGCCTTCATCCTCCAGGGCCGGTCGGAAAACTGGGGACCCGGCGCCGAAGCGGTGCTGTTCGCGGCCGCGCGGCTTGACCACGTCAATCAATTGATTGCGCCGAGCCTCGATGCCGGCAAATGGGTGATCTCCGATCGTTTCCATGACTCGACTCGCGCCTACCAGGGCCTGACCGGCGGCGTCGACGACAAGCTGATCCGCGGCCTCGAGGCACTGGCGCTCAACGGCCGCAACCCCGACCTCACCATCGTTCTCGATATGGAGCCCGAGATCGCTTTCCGGCGGGTCGAGGAGCGCGAGCTCGAGGGGGCGCTGCAGGCGACCGGCGACCGGTTCGAAAAGGAAGACCTCGATTGGCACCGCCGGCTGCGGACGGCCTTCGTCGAGATCGCCCGCAACAATCCCGAGCGCTGCGTCGTGATCCCCGCCGGCCAAGGCGAGGAAGCGCTCGAGCAGGAAATCTGGGATACGCTGACCCGACGCTTCCCCGAACTCCGCGAGCTGGGAACGCAATGAGCGAGGTCGAGCAGCGCGAGTCGGACCAGCTGGAAGGCGTACCGCCCCCGGAATACCAGCGGGAGGTGATCGGCCACGAGGCCGTTCTGGCCGACCTCGGTGGCCGCCTGGCGCAGCGGCGCCTCCCAGGCGGTATCCTGCTCCACGGCCCCCGCGGGATCGGCAAGGCAACGCTCGCCTTCGAACTCGCGCGCCGCATCTTCATCGAAACGGGCGACGAGAGCCCCGGGCACGTCATCGAGCAGGTCGCCGCCGGCGCCTATCCCAACCTCTTCGTCCTGCGCAAGGCGCCGCGCGATACCGGGCGCGGCTACTACACGGTCATCCGCGTCGAAGAGGTCCGCCGCTCCATCGGAGAACTGCACCTGACACGGGGCAGGGCGGGTCACCGTGTCGCCATCATCGACGCGGTCGACGACGCGAACGACAGCGCCGCCAACGCTCTCCTCAAGATCCTCGAGGAACCGCCGCCGGAGACGACGTTCATCCTCGTGTCGCATCGGCCGGGCCAGCTCCTGCCGACCATCCGCTCGCGCTGCCACCCGATCGCGATGCGTCCGCTCCGCGATGCCGCCGTCGGCGAAATCCTCGCCCGGAACAGCCCCGGCGCGTCGAAAAACGAGATCGCCCGCGCCGTCGAATTCGCCGGCGGCAGCCCCCGTCGCGGTTTCGAGGCACTGCGACTCGGCGATGCCGCGACGCTTATTGCGCTTCGGGACTGGCTGGCCGACCCCGCGGTGCCCCCGCCTGCGGTTCACCTCACGCTGGGCGACGCGTTTGCCGCACGGGACACAGCGGAAGCACGTTTCGCCCGCGACCTGGTCCTCGGCTGGATCGCCGGCGAAGCCAAATCGGCCGGACGGAGCGGCGACCGCGCCCGTCTTGCCTCTGCAAACGAGCTATGGGAGAAGGCCGTCGCCCTGTTCGCGGACACCGACGAATACAACCTCGATCCGCGCCAGACGCTGATTACCGTCTTCGACGCGATCAAGCGTCACGCCCGCACGAGGATGGCCGAGAACGCGCTTCCGAGATGACCGAGAAGTTCTACATCACGACGCCGATCTACTACCCCAACGGGGCCCCGCATATCGGCCACGCCTATACGGCGCTCGCCTGCGATACGATCGCTCGCTTCGAGCGGCTCGACGGCAAGGACGTGATGTTCCTGACCGGCACCGACGAGCATGGCCTCAAGATGCAGCAGACGGCGCAAAAGGAGGGCATGACGCCGCTCGAGCTCGCGACCCGAAATTCGCAGGTCTTCCGCGACCTCTGGACCGCACTCGGCATCTCGAATGACGATTTCATCCGCACGACCGAGCCGCGTCATCACGAGGCCTGCGCCGAAATCTGGCGGCGGATGGAGGCGAATGGCGACATTTATCTCGACAAGTATGCCGGCTGGTACTCGGTGCGGCAGGAGGCTTTCTTCGACGAGAAGGAGACGACGGTCGGGGATGACGGCGTGCGCCGCGAGCCGCTGGGTTCGCCCGTCGAATGGGTTGAGGAGGAGAGCTATTTCTTCCGGCTGTCGGCCTATGGCGAGCGGCTGCTCGCGCACTACGAGGCCTACCGCGATTTCATCGCGCCGGTCGAGCGCCGGAACGAGGTCGTGAGCTTCGTCAAGTCCGGCCTCAAGGATCTCTCGATCTCCCGAGCCACGTTCGACTGGGGCGTGCCGGTACCGGGCAACCCCAAGCACGTCATGTACGTCTGGGTCGACGCGCTGACCAATTACATCACCGCCGCAGGCTTTCCGAACGAGGCCGATCCCAATTGGCGGTTCTGGCCGGCCGACGTCCACATGATCGGCAAGGACATTCTGCGTTTTCACGCGGTCTACTGGCCGGCATTTCTGATGTCTGCCGGCCTGCCGCTGCCGAAGCGCGTCTTCGCCCACGGTTTCCTGCTCAACCGCGGGGAGAAGATGTCGAAGTCGGTCGGCAATGTTGTCGATCCCTTCGGCATGGCCGAGCTCTACGGTGTCGATGCAATGCGCTTCTACTTCCTGCGCGAGGTGCCGTTCGGGCAGGACGGCTCGTACAGCCACGAGTCGATCGTCAACCGCATCAACGCAGATCTTGCCAACGACCTCGGCAACCTGGCGCAGCGCTCGCTCTCTATGGTCAACAAGCACTGCGGCGCGGCGGTCCCGCAGCCGGGGGCATTCACGGACGCCGACACGGCAGTTCTGGACGCAGCCGATGCGCTCTACGCCAAGGCGCGAAGCGCCATGGACGAGCAGGCGATCCACCAGATGCTGGCGGCGATCTGGCAGGTGGTGGCCGACACCAACCGCTACTTCGCCGGCGAGGAGCCCTGGGCGCTGCGCAAGACCGATCCGGCGCGCATGGCGACGGTCCTCTACGTCACCGCCGAAGTGCTGCGGCAGGCTGCAATTCTTGTGCAGCCCGTGATGCCGACATCGGCGGGCCAGCTCCTCGATCTTCTCGGCCTTGCCGGGAGCGAGCGCGGCTTCACGCGCCTCGGCTCCGCGGGCCGCCTCGTCGCCGGCACGGCCCTGCCGCCGCCTGTCGGCGTCTTCCCGCGCTTCGTCGAGTCCGAGGCCGGCGCCGCCTGACGATGCTCATCGACAGCCATTGTCACCTCGATTTTCCCGAACTCGCCGCAGACCGGGAGGCGATCCTCGCAAGGGCGCGGCACGCGGGCGTCACGGGCTTCGTCACGATATCGACCCGTGTCGAGCGCTTCGCCGAGATAGAGGCGATCGCCGGCGCGCATGAAGACGTGTGGTGCTCCGTCGGCACGCACCCCCATCATGCCGCCGAGGAGCCGCACATCACGACCGCCGACCTCGTCCGGCTGAGCGCGCATCCGCGCTGCGTCGCCATCGGCGAAGCGGGTCTCGACTACCACTACCCCGGCGATTACGCCGCGCAAACGCAGGGTTTCCGCCGCCATATCGCGGCCGCCCGCGAAACCGGCCTTCCTCTCGTAATCCACGCGCGTTCGGCAGACGACGACGTCGCGTCAACCCTCGAGCAAGAAACAGGGCAGGGGGGTCCCTTCCCCTTCGTGCTGCACTGCTTCACCGGCAGCGCCGAGCTGGCCCGCCGCGGCCTGGCGCTCGGCGGCTACATTTCGTTCTCGGGCATCATTACGTTCAAGAACGCCGGCGAAATCCGCGAGGTCGCGGCCTTCGTTCCCGCGGACCGCTACCTGGTCGAGACCGACGCGCCGTACCTCGCACCGGCGCCACACCGCGGACAGACGAACGAGCCGGCCTTCGTCCGTCACACGGCCGAGAGACTGGCCGAAATCCGCGGGATCCCGCTCGACCGGCTGGCGGCGGAGACGCGCGCCAATTTCGGCCGGCTGTTCACCAAGACCGGCGTGCGCTGATGGCCGAGGCGGTCCGCATCATCGCGACCATCCTCGGCTGCG
>CAYRNE010000092.1:0-9236 GCA_964425245.1 uncultured Devosia sp. | reverse complement strand
GTGTGCTTCGGCATTGGTCCGCTTGGCGCGCAGGATGCGCTGCGCGTTCGTCGGCTCGGGCGCGAGATAAGCCCGCGCGATCTCGTCGGTCGTGAGTCCGCCGATCAGCCGCAGCGTCAGCGCGACGCGCGATTCCATCGTGAGCACAGGGTGGCACGAGGTGAAGATCAGCCGCAGCAGGTCGTCGCCGATGTCGTCGTCGAGCTTCGCGTCGGTGTCCTCGCCGCCGTGATCCTGCTCCTCCTGCATGTCGGCCCCCAGCTCTTCGAGCTTGCGGGCCGCCATCTTGTTGCGGCGGAAGTAATCGATGGCGCGGCGCTTGGCGGTAGTCATCAGCCAGGCGCCCGCATTCTGCGGCACCCCGGTTTGGGGCCACTGCTTGAGCGCCACGGCCAGCGCGTCCATGGCGAGGTCTTCGGCCATCGAGATGTCGCGCACGATGCGGGTCAGCCCCGCGATCAGGCGCGGGGATTCGATCCGCCAGACGGCTTCGATGGCGCGGTGGGTTTCGGCCTGTGTCACGGCGGCGGAGAAAACCAGCTTACCGCCGCCGGAGCAAGGCTAGGCCTTGATGGGTTTTACATGGTCGGCGTGGAACGCTTTCTCGAAGTCCAGCGCCTCGGCGGTGGTCTCGTTGCGCTCGAAATCCTCGGGTTCGGATACCCGCCGGATCTCGACCTCCTCGCCGTTTTCGAACGGGATCATGTTTACCCAGCCCATGACTTCGTCCATGTCCCTGGCCTCGATGATCCAGAATCCTCCGATCAGCTCCTTGGTCTCGGCGAAGGGGCCGTCCATCACCTTGCGCTGCTTGCCGGTGAACTTGACCTTGGTTCCGAACCTGCTCGGGAAAAGCCCTTCCATCGCGAGCAACACGCCCGCGTCCGCCATTTTCTTGTTGAGCCGGCCCATGGCCGCGAGCATCTCGGAGGAGGGCGGGCCCGCCTGCGGATTGTCGCCTTCCTTGACCATGATCATGTAGCGCATCGTCGCTCCTCTCCGATTCAAACCCGAAGATTAGTCGGCCATCATGGCGAACGCGAGGTAGGCCGCTCGTGCCGGCCGGGGCCCGCTCCTCATCTCTTCGCTCGGCAAATGATCCGGCCCGCGGGAGGAACCATCGGCCGTGAGCGGGCTTGGCCCTTCGAGGCCGCCGCCGGTCCCGGGCGTCGAGGCGGTTTGAAGGCCTCATTTTCCAACACAAGAAAATCAGGAGAAGCAGATGACTCCGAGACTTCAACACGCGCTGCTGTTTGCCTTGCTCGGCTCGACCGCGCTGGCACCCGCAGCACTTGCCCAGGAGCAGGCCGCGGATCAGGCCGCTGCAGGATGTGATGCCCTTGGCACGCTCATCGAGGAAAACCGCAACCAGCTCCGCGAGGAGTGGATCAACGAGGCCAACAACGTCGTCGCCGCCGACGACGCGGCCCAATGCGATGAACTGCACCGGCAGGCAAGCGCGGCCCTCGAGGCGGACCCCAACCAAGCGGGGGATGGCGAGGCGGACCAGCAGGCCGCTCAAATCGTCGTGACACAGCCCGACCCCACAGTCACGGTCGAGCAGCAGGCGCCCGAGGTCGCGGTCAGCCAGCCTCAGCCGAGCGTCAGCATCGACCAGGGACAACCCGAGATTCTGGTACGGCAGAAATCGCCGACCGTCTCGGTGCAGCTGCCCCAGCCGGTGATCACGATCGAACAGCCGCAGCCCGAGATCATCATCCGCATGCCTGACCCGCAGGTGGCGGTTTCGAACCCGCAGCCGCAGGTCGAGGTTCGTCAGGCCGAGCCGCGTGTGACGGTGCAGCAGGCCGAACCTCAAGTCTCCGTGCGTGGCGAGGAAGGCGGCGGCGCAAACGTTGCGGTCGAGCAGGGCGAACCGAACGTGCAGCTGCAGACGGCGGAAGGCCGGCCTCAGGTCGAGATTCAGCGTCAGGAGCCCAAGGTGAGCTTCGAGGCCGCCGAGCCCAGCATCGACGTGCAGATGATGGGTGAGCCTGAGATCAGGTTCTCGCAGACCGGCGAACCGGTCGTCCGCTTCGAAGAATTCGGCGAGGAGCAGCGGGAGACCGCGGAGGCGGGCCAGCAGGCAGGTGCCGGGCAGCCCGATGAGAACGTCGCCGAAGCAGGCCCCGAGCTCGATCGGGAGCAGCCTGATCAGCAGCAGACCGCCGAAACCGAAAGCCAGCCGATGCCTCAGCGGCTCGACCAGCAGGAAAGAGGCGGCGACCCGCAGACCGCTGAGACCGAACAGCAATCCGGCGAGTCGGGTCAGCAGGCGGTGGATGACATCGAAACGGGCGCCATCCAGCAGCAGGACCAGACCGAAGCGCGGCCCCAGCGAGGGGAGCAGCAGGACGTCGCCTCGCTGATCCTCTCGAACGGTCAGCCCGTCGAGGAAGGCCAGCCGCAGGAATACGCCGCCGCCGACCTGATCGGGCAAGAGATCGTCAATCAGGAGGACGTCGCGCTCGGCACGATTGAGACCCTGGTGGAGGCCGGAGACCAACGCTACATCGTGCTCGGCTCCGACAGCGTTCTCGGCAATGGCGAGAGCGGTGTCGTCCTGCCCCTGGCGAACGTGCAGATGGTCGAGGACAGGCTCGTTCTGCGCGGCCTGACCGAGGACGAGTACGCCGCACTCCAGCAATACGATGGCTCGAACGCCGAAGAAATCGCGGCCGACCAAACGATCGAGGTCGCGACGCGCTAGCCATTGCGCTGTGCCAAGGCACAGGGCCCCGGCAGCGCCGGGGCCCTTTGTCAGCTCAGGCCTTTGCCTTTGCCGCCTCCTTGGCACGCAGCCGCGCATCCTCCTCGAGCACGCTCTCCGGCGCGCCGGCCGCTTCCCAGTCCGCCGGTTCCCAGACCTTGCGGATCTCGATCTCCTCGCCTTCGTCCATGGGGCACTTGCGCATCCAGGCGATCGCTTCATCGAGGTCCTTGACGTCGATGATCCAGAAGCCCGCGACCAGCTCCTTGGTTTCGGCGAAGGGGCCGTCGAGCACCGTGTGCTTGCCCTTGGCGAAGCGCAGCCGTGCCCCCTTGCTGCTGGGCTGCAGGCCCTCGCCGGCGATCATCACGCCCGCATCGATGAGCTCCTCGTTGAACTTGCCCATCGCCTCGAAGACCCCGGGGGCCGGCATCTCGCCCCGCTCGCTCGCCGGCGTCGCTTTGACAATCACCATGAACTTCATTTTTCGCTCCGTTGGTTTGGGCGGACCGTTCCGCTTCACCTTTGCGACGACCGGGCACGAGCGCAATCGACTATGGGCCGCAACTTTTCTCGCGAAGCCTGTTGACACCGATCATTCAACCGTATAGTTATCAACCTAGCAGTTGAATACCATCTGGTTGAATGACATGGCCACCGATCGACTTTCACTGACGTTCTCGGCCCTTGCCGATCCGACGCGCCGCGGCATTCTTGCCCGGCTGGCCACGGGGGAGGCGACGGTCAAGGAGCTTGCGGAGCCTTACGACATGAGCCTCGCGGCCGTTTCCAAGCACCTGAAGGTGCTGGAAGGCGCCGGGCTCATTTCCCGCGGACGGGAGGCACAGTGGCGTCCCTGCAAGCTGGAGGCCGCCCCGATGCGCGAGGTCGCCGACTTCATCGAGTTTTACCGCCGGCACTGGGAGGCGAGCCTCGATCGCCTCGGCGACTACCTGACGGAACTCCAAAAGGGCGATCCCGATGCACCCAAGAACTGATCGGGAAAAGGGAAGGCCGTGGCCGTCATCCCCCTCGAACGGTTTCTCGCCCGCCGCTTCGGCGGCGTCCTTGCCGGCTGGCGCACGTTCATCGAGCGCCAATGGCTCCAACGGATGGACCGGCTCGCCGGCTATCTCGCGCGCACAGGGGAAGGCAACATGAACGAGCTCAAGGTCAATGCCCCTGCGGGCGAGCGCATCATCATCATGACCCGCATCTTCGAAGCGCCTCGCGCCCTGGTCTGGAAAGTGATGACGGAGCGCGAACACATCGGCCGCTGGTGGGGCGCGAGCAGCTTCACCGCGAAAGTCATCGTCGAAAAGTACGACTTCCGTCCCGGTGGCGAATGGCGCTTCGAGTCTCACGGCAAGGACGGAAACGTCTTCATCTTCCTCGGCAGGATCCTCGAGATCGAGGAACCGCGCAGAGTGGTCCAGACCTTCGGCATGGAGGGCATGTTCGAAGACAAGCTCATCGTCGAGGACATGACCCTCGAGGACCTTCCCGGCGGCAGGACGCTCTACCACCAGCTCTCGACCTACGACTCGGTCGCCGACCGCGACGGCATGGTTGCCTCCGGCATGGAAGACGGTGCCCGCGAGACTCTCGACGAACTCGAGAGGGTCATCAGCGAACTCAAGGCCGAGCAAGAGGCCGCGCAGCAACAGCAATGACCACGCGAATCCTCTCCCGCTCAGCGGAGCGGGAGCGAGCGCTCAAACCGCCAACACACGAAGCAAAAGAGAGACACAAATGCACGACCTCAAGATCGAAGCCCCCGAGGGCCAGCCCGTTCTCCACATGACCCGCACCTTCGACGCGCCACGGGCGCTGGTCTGGAAGGCGATCTCGGAGCCCGAGCACGCCGTTCGCTGGTTCGGCCCGCACGACCACAAGAACGAGGTGCTAAAGTGGGATTGGCGCGTTGGCGGCGAGTGGTCGATCCGCTCGACGATGCCGGACGGCAACAGCATCACCTTTTTCGGTGAGTACCGCGAAATCCAGAAGCCCGAGAAGGTGACACAGACCTTCGCCTTCGAGGGGTTGCCGCCCGGCGTTCACAGCCTCGACACCGTCGAGCTGATCGAAGAAGGCAGCAAGACGATCTACAAGGCGACCTCGCTGATGCCCGACCTGGAATCCCGCGACGGCATGCTCGCCTCCGGCATGGAGATCGGCGTCGTCCAGGGCTTCGAGCGGCTCGACAGGATGCTCGAGGAATGGAAGCGCGCGGACGCTGCCTGATCCTTACGGTCCCTCGCTCCCCGCACGAAGCCTGCCAGAGCCGGGCGGAGAGCCATGATCGACCATCCGGCAACACGGGATTTGTGACCCGTCGGCAAATCGGCGGCGGGGTCAGGAACGCTTCATATCCAGCTCAAGGGAGAGATCGATGTTCGACCGCCTTTCCGTCTATGCGCCGCAGGCGCTCGCCGTCCTCCGCATCGTCACCGCCCTGCTGTTCTTCCAGTCGGGCCTCTATCACCTGTTCGATTTCCCGGCGACGAACTTCCCGCCGCCACCGCCCGAGATGGCGCCGCTGATGTTCGCCGCGGGAGTCCTCGAAGTCGTCGGCGGCCTGCTGCTGATCGTCGGACTCCTGACCCGGCCCACGGCTTTCGTTCTGACCGGAATGATGGCCGTCGCCTACTGGGGCTTTCATGCGCCGATGAGCCTGTCGCCCGTCGCCAACATGGGCGCGCCGGCGATCCTCTACTGCTTCATCTTCCTCTACATCGTCTTCGCCGGGCCCGGCACCTGGGCCGCGGACAACGTGCTTGGCCGCCGTCTGCGGACTGCCTGACCGGCCCCAGGAAGGCACGAGCCGCAAAATCGGTATCGTCGGGCGCGTCGATTGCCGTACCCGACGAAACAATTTTCCGATTTCGCCGCTGCCTGTCGACCGGCTCTGCAACCGCTCGTCGCTGGGATATCCACCCGGTGTCGACGAGAATGATCGCTGGCGCCGCTCAGACGAGGAGAAGCAGATGAAGTTCCTGACGATGGTCACGACCTCCAATCCGGACGAGGCCGGTCCCCCGCCGGCCTCGCTCATGCAGGCGATCGAAGATCTCGGCAGAAAGGCCGGTCCCCAGCTCAAGGACACGGGCGGCATGAAAACGATCGGCCTCGGCAGGGTCGACGGCAGCGGGGTCGTGGTCGACGGTCCCTATGCCGAGGCCAAGGAGGCTGTGGGTGGCTTTGCGATCTACGAGCTCGAGTCGGAGGCCGAAGCCCTCGAGTGGGTACGGCAGTTCCTCGACCTGCATCGCCAGCACTGGCCGGCCTGGCAGGGTGAGGTGACGATCCGCCATCTGATCAATTACGGCCCCTGATTGGGTCCGGCAGGGTGGCCGCTGCGGCGGCCGCCCGCCCGAGCCGTCAATGCCGCCGCGGCCGCCGGCCCTTCTCGTGATAGAAGACATGCTGGCCGATCCTGGCGAGCCGCTTCATCGTCGGCGCCCAGTACGGCTTCACGTAGGTCGCGTGGTAGTGCGTCGCGTTGGTGAGCGCGGAGCTGCGCCGCCATCCGTGCGCGACGTCGTCGGCGATCTTCTTCGCCGTCTCCCAGGCTTTGCGTTCGGTGATCCGGTCGGGCTGGCCGTCGCAGACGAACGAGAACTGGCATCCGGTCTTGCGGTGCTTCCCCTGGTAGACGACGTCGCACACGGTACGCGGGAAGCCTTTCGTCAGTGCGCGGTTGAGAACGACCTGGGCCACCGCCGCCTGCCCCTTGGCCGGCTCGCCGCGCGCCTCGAAATAGATGGCCTTCGCGAGGCACAGCCTCTGCTTGCTGTCGAGTGCAAGCTTGCCGCCCCGGCGGTACCGAAGATCTGCGGACATCGTGGCCGGAACCGGCGCGGCCTCGAGTGCGGGAGACGCCCGCTCGATCGCTTCGAGTGCGGCGCTCCCCGGCAGCGCCGGAATCTCGGGCGCATAGGCGAGCTGGTCGAATGCGGCGCCCGGCGCGGTGAGGATCAGGAAGGCAAGGGTCAGAAGGGGAGCGAAAGGGACGCGAAGAGGGAATGGCGCGGCACGCTGAGCGCGGGGCGCCGGCTGGTACGCAATACGACTGGCCAGTTTGGAACCTGCTCGGACATGTTGACGTTTAATCCTGTTGGCCCGCTGCCGGCGGGCGCGCCTATTCACAAAGTCCGAGTGGTCTCAGTTGGGCGCTTCTGGGGCATTTCTGCCCCGGAAGGGGCGGGAATTGGGCAGCGTCACTGTCCCATCATTACAGGCTTTTCTCGGCGAGTTCGCGGAAGGCATCGGGAATCGAGCGTCTCGCCTCCAGCACCACCGAGCCATAACCGATGGCCTCGAGGCCGAAGCGGTCGCGCACCTTGTCGATCGCACGATCCGCCATCCAGCGGGCCGCGCCGCGCTTTGTTCCGGGCCGGTGCGCCTCGTCGGCAAGCCCAAGCGGCAGGTCGAGCTGCAGTTCGGCCTGTGCCTCGAGATGCGAGACCGAAATCGCGAGCAGCGAGATGAACCGCTCGGCGGGGTGATCCTCCAGCGCCGCCCAAATCAGTTCCTCCGCGACTTCGGCGAGCGTCAGCGTTGCCGAAATCGAAGCGGGCAGGGTGAGCGCCCGCGTCACCGACCTGAGGTCGGAGAACCGCACCCGCGCCGTCACCGTCCGGCCCGCGAGCGTCCTGGGCCTGAGCCGCGAGCCGATCCGGTCGGCGAGGTGGATGAGCGTCGGCCTGATGATCTTGGGATCGGCCGGCTTCCGGCCGAGGGCCGATTGGGCCCCCGCTGAGCGCGCCTTGCGGTCGTGCACGATCGCGCGCGGGTCGCGGTTCCACGCGAGCGCGCCGAGCTTCTCGCCGGCGGCCGGGCCGAGCAGCCGCGTCAGGACGCTCCCGTCGGTATGCGCCAGTTCGCCGATCGTCGTGATGCCCTTTTCGCGCAAGCGCTCCTGCGTCTTCGGGCCGACGCCCCACATGAGCTCGACCGGCAGCGGATGCAGGAAGGCGATCTCCCTGTCGGGTTCGACGACCAGCATCCCGTCGGGCTTGGCGACTTGGGAGGCGATCTTCGCCAGATGTTTGGTCCGCGCCACCCCGATCGAGATCGGGAGCCCGAGTTCGTCCCGCACCCGCGCGCGGATCGTCCGCGCGATCACCTCGGGCTGGCCGAACAGCCGCTCCGTCCCCGCGACATCGGCGAACGCTTCGTCGATCGATATGCGTTCGACCGCAGGCGTAAAATCACCGAGGATGCCAATCGCAGCGTCGCCCAGCCGCTGGTACTCCTTGAAATGTCCGCCGCAGAAGATGAGGTCGGGGCAGAGCTCCTTCGCCTTCCAGCCCGGCATCGGCGCGCGCACGCCGTAGGCCTTGGCTTCGTACGACGCGGCGAGCACGATTCCGCCGCCGACCGCGATGGGCTTTCCGCGCAGCGAGGGGTCGAGCAGCTGCTCGACCGACGCATAGAAGGAGTCGAGGTCCGCGTGGAGGATCGTCGCCTTGTTGCCCATGCCCGGTCCCCATCGTGCATTGGAACAAAATGAGAACAACCGAGGGCGCCTGTCAAGCCGTCGCATGGTCCGCCGGATGGGTTCAATGCCGGCGCGATCTCGGCTAGTTTCCGCGCCGAACAAGGGGAATCACCGTGGCCTTTCTCGATATTGTTGCGCGTGCCGTTGCCTGGGTCGGGGCGGGCGCGATTCTCATGCGGCGCTTTTCGGGCGATACGCCGCCGCCCGCCCTCGGCGGTGCGCCTGTCATTCCGGAAGCCCGCCCGCAGGGCATCCCGACGCTGAAGATGCCCTCCGCCCATGGCTGGCGCGACGGGAGCAAGCCCGTCGCTGCGCCCGGGCTCTCCGTCAATGCCTTTGCGACCGGCCTCATCCATCCGCGCATGATCCACGTCCTGCCCAATGGCGACGTTCTCGCGGCGGAGTCGGTCTCGATCCCGGGCCCGGTGAGGTCCGCCTTCGATCTCGCCATCACCAGCACGATGAAGCGCGCCGGCGCCATCGGCCCGAGCCCCAACCGCATCACGCTGCTGCGCGACGCGGATGGCGACGGCACGGCCGAAACGCGCGAAACCTTCCTCGCCGGCCTCAACCAGCCCTTCGGCATGGCATTGCGCGGCAACACGCTCTACGTCGGCAACACCGACGCAACCGTCGCCTACCCGTACGAGACCGGCCAGACGAAGATCACGGCGCGGCCGAAGAAGCTTCTCGATACGAGGCCCGGCGGCCACTGGACGCGCAACCTCATCCTCAGCCCCGACGGCAGCAGGCTCTACGTCGCCGTGGGATCGGTCGGGAACATCGCCGACGGCGGCATGGCGCAGGAGGAGGGCAGGGCCTGCATTCACGAAATCGATCTCGCGACGGGCACGAGCCGCATATATGCCTCGGGTCTCCGCAACCCGGTCGGCATGGCCTGGGAGCCCACGACCGGCGCGCTGTGGACGGTGGTCAACGAACGCGACGGGCTGGGGGACGAGACCCCGCCCGATTATCTCACTTCGGTTAAGGAGGGCGGCTTCTACGGCTGGCCCTGGGCCT
>CAYRNE010000091.1:0-9271 GCA_964425245.1 uncultured Devosia sp. | reverse complement strand
GTCCACCGCCCGCGTGACGCCGTCCCTCAGCTCCTCGAGCAACTCGATCTTCTCGCGCGCGGTGAACAGCGGATGGTTCGCGATGCGCATCGGATTGAGCGCCGAGTGTCCGCTGTCCTCGTTTCTGCTGGTATCCTGGTTCATGGCCGTCTCCATTGCGACCCGTTGCTGGGGCGCAATGGCGGCGGGACCAGAAGGTTCCCGTCAGGCGTTGACGACGATCGGCGCTCCCACGGGACAACGCCGGTAGAGATCGATGATGTCCTGATTGAGCAGCCGCACACAGCCACTCGAAACGGCCTGGCCGATCGACCAGGGCTCGTTCGTTCCATGCAGACGATAAAGCGTGTCGCGGCCATCCTGGAAGATGTAAAGGGCGCGCGCGCCCAGCGGATTGTTTATGCCCCCGGGCATGCCGCCGGCATATTCGCGGGTTTCGGGTTGCCGCTGCATCATCTCGCGCGTGGGCGTCCACGTCGGCCAGGCCGCCTTTCGCCCGACGACGGCCCGACCGGACCAGCGGAAGCCGTCCCGCCCGACGCCGATCCCGTAGCGCAGCGCCCGGCCGTTTTCGCCGACGAGATAGAGGTGGCGCTGCGACGTCTCGACGACGATGGTCCCGGGCCGCTCGCCCGTGGGGTCGTCGACCTCGGTGCGCAGATACCGCGACCGGATGCGGGCCAGGTCGACCGCCGGAACGGGGTGCGGCTCGTCCGGCATTGCCGCGTACATGCGCGCATACTCAGGCGACAGCGACCCCGGCAGGACGCCGCCGATCTCGGGCAATTCGATGCGACGGCTCCCGAGCGTAATGCCGGAACTTGAACATCCCGCCAGGGCGAGGCCGGCAAACCCGGCAGCTCCCGCCATGAAGCTGCGTCGTGAAAGTGCCCTCGTGCTGCTCATGTTTCTACAAATGCACGGCGGCGGCGAGAGTTGCCAATCACCGCCTCGCGAGGGGAGGCGTGCAGCACCCGTTCGGTTGCGAAGTAGCGTTCTTTTTGTCCACGTCAAGTGGAACGGCCGGCTAGAATTAGTATCCAGTTCACCAAAAGTAGTATGGCAGAGAAGCGGTTCCTGAAAATACCTGTATGCGGGCCTTCGAGGGCATTGCTTTGTCCCGGGAAACGGGATTGAGTCGGTAAACCGTTTGCCTCACCGGCAAGGAGTGGCTGATGACTGAGACGATGGAACAGCGCGAAACGGAACTGATCGAGCTAAGCAGCGAAATCGTCGCTGCATATGTTGGGCATAATGCGCTCTCCGCATCCGATCTGCCCAAACTGATCGCGGACGTCTATTCCGCGCTCAAGGCGCTTGGAAATGCTCCCGCCGTCGCCGAAGCCGAGCAGCCGAAACCTGCCGTTCCACCCCGGCGCTCAATCACTCCGGACTATCTGGTCTGTCTTGAGGACGGCAAGAAGTTCAAATCGCTTAAGCGTCATCTCATGACGCACCACAAGCTCACGCCGCAGCAGTACCGCGAGAAGTGGAGTCTGCCGATAGACTATCCCATGGTGGCGCCGAACTACTCCAAGACCCGGTCCTCGCTCGCCAAGTCGAGCGGTCTGGGGCGCAAGGCGCCGCCTGCGCGTCGCGGACGCAAGGCATCGACCTGATGAAGTGGCAAGTGGCTGGTGCTGCCGGTCAGGATTGAACTGACGGCCTCTCCCTTACCAAGGGAGTGCTCTACCACTGAGCTACGGCAGCCAAGGCGGGACAGGGCCGGAGCCCCCGTGCGACCGGCTGCGTAGTGCCATAGGGTCATTCTCGACGCAAGGTCAAAAAGCGCCTAGCTTCGCGACGCATCGATCGCGCGCGACTGGTTAAGAATTGCATGTCAGAATCGGATCGGGAGAAGTCGCGGGAGCAAAGATTGGCCGCAAAGCTCCGCGAGAACCTCAGGCGCCGGAAGCTGCAGGCAAAGGCGCGGGGCGGGTCGGGCCGGCGAGCGGCCGAGCAGGACTCACCCGACCGGAACGACGACGACAGGAAATCCTGAATTCTGGTCGTCCTGGCAGGCCGCGCATGGACACGCGGGGGTGAGCCCGCAGACGGGAACGTGAGATGGATCGCATCAGGCTTGTCGGCGGCAATCAACTACGGGGCGAGATTCCGATCTCGGGCGCCAAGAATGCGGCGCTCCCATTGATGATTGCGTCGCTCCTCACGAGGGAGCCCCTGGTCCTCACCAACGTCCCGCGGCTCGCCGACGTGACGCAGCTCGAGCGCATTCTCGAGAACCACGGCGTCGACATCGCCGTGCACGGACGCCGCGCCACCGAGGTGATGGAAGGCCAGCGCATGACGCTGGAGGCGGCCGAGATTGTCGACACGACGGCGCCCTACGAACTCGTTTCCACCATGCGGGCGAGCTTCTGGGTGATCGGTCCGCTGCTGGCGCGCGCCCGCGAAGCGAGGGTTTCGCTGCCGGGCGGCTGTGCCATCGGCACCCGCCCGGTCGATCTCTTCCTCCATGGCCTCAAGGAGCTCGGTGCCGACATCGACATCGACGAGGGCTATGTCGTCGCCCGCGCGCCGCGTGGCGGCCTGCGAGGCGGCAGGGTCACGTTCCCCAAGGTCACCGTCGGCGCGACGCATGTGATCATGATGGCGGCTACGCTGGCCCGCGGCACGACGGTCATCGAGAACGCCGCGATGGAGCCCGAGATCGCTGACGTCGCCCGCTGCCTCGTTGCGATGGGCGCCAGAATAGACGGGATCGGTACGCGCACCATCACCATCGAAGGCGTCGACGCGCTGCACGGCGCGACGCACGAGGTTCTCCCCGACCGTATCGAAACCGGCACCTACGCGATGGCCGCCGCGATGACGGGCGGGGACGTGCTGCTGAAGGGTGCCCGGCCCGAATACCTTCAGAGGGCGCTCGATGTGCTTGCCGGCGCCGGCGCCCACATCGGCATCGAATCCGGCGGCGTGCGCGTCTCGCGCAACGGCAACGGCCTCGCTGCCGTCGACGTGGAGACAGAGCCGTTTCCCGGCTTTCCGACCGATCTGCAGGCCCAGTTCATGGCGTTGATGACCATGTCGAACGGCGTGTCGGCCATTCGCGAGACGATCTTCGAAAACCGGTTCATGCATGTCGCCGAACTGGCGCGCTTCGGTGCCGACATCAAGGTCGAGGGGCAGGTTGCGACGGTCACTGGCGTTCCCGAGCTCAAGGGCGCCCAGGTCATGGCCACCGATCTTCGCGCGTCGGTGTCCCTGGTGATCGCAGGGTTGGCCGCACGCGGCGAAACCACCGTCAACCGCATCTATCACCTCGACCGCGGCTTCGAGCGGCTGGAGGACAAGCTTTCCGCGGTAGGCGCGGAGATTGCACGCGTCTCCGGCTGACCCTGCCGGTCAAGGCCCGCCTAACTCACCGACACGACGCGCAGGTTGCCCACGCGCCGCATGAGGCTGACCGTGACTCCGCCGGAAGTTCTCCGCAGGTCGATACTCACGTGCCGGTCGCCGATGCTCAGGCGGGAGAGGGCCATATAGTCGACCATTCGCGGCAGCACCGGCTGGTCGACGATCACCTGCCCGCGTTCCGGGTCGAACGACAGGCCCAGGCAGGATTGCAGCAGCGACAGCGGGGCGACGGCGGCCCACGCCTGCGGCGAGCAGGCAACCGGGTAAGACGTCGGGCCCTGGTTGCGTTTCCGCGGGAAGCCGCAGAACAGTTCCGGCAGCCGCCGCAGCTCGAGGTAGGTCGCGGCGGAGAACAGGCCCTCGAGGATGCGCTCGGCCTCCGCGCGAAAACCGTACCGTGCCATTCCCGCGGCGATGATGGCATTGTCGTGCGGCCACACCGAGCCATTGTGATAGCTCATCGGATTGTAGCGCGACTCGGTCGTCGCGACCGTGCGGACGCCCCAGCCGGAGAACGACGACGGCTCCATCAGCGTCTCGATGACCCTCCCGGCACGCTCCGGAAGGGCGATGCCGGTGAAGAGGGCATGCCCCGCGTTTGAAGCTCTTACCCGGCATGGGTTCTTTGCGCCGTCGAGCGCGAGGATGTAGGTGCCGAGCTCCGCATCGAAGAAGATCTCGTCGAAACGCCGGCGCAGGGTTTCGGCGCGCTGGCGGCAGGTCGCGCTCCGGGTTTCATCGCCGAGCGCCCGCGACAATGCCGCCGCCGCCGTCCATGCCCCGTAGGCATAGGCCTGGACCTCGGCCATCGCGATCGGGCCCTGGGCGATTCTGCCGTCCGCGTGGAAGACGGAATCGTGGCTGTCCTTCCAGCCCTGGTTGACGAGGCCGTCGCCGGTCGCGCGGCCATATTCGACGAAGCCGTCGCCGTCCCGGTCGCCGTAGTCGTCGATCCAGGCGAGCGCCGCCTCTATCGCGGGCCACAGTTTCCCGATCGTCGCCAGATCGCCCGTCCGTTCGTGGTAGGCGCCGGCAAGCATGACGAAAAGGGGCGTCGAATCGATGCTGCCGTAGTAGCGCCTGAAGGGCACCTCTCCGAGTTCTGCCATCTCGCCTTGCCGGATCTCGTGGAGGATTTTCCCGGGCTCCGCATCGGCCGCCGGGTTCAGCTCCCTCGCCTGGTTCGCGGCGAGGTAAGTGAGCACGCCCTTGGCGATGGAAGGGTCGAACCACATCGTTTCGAGCGCGGTGATGATCGCGTCGCGCCCGAAGACGGTCGAGAACCAGGGCACGCCCGCAAAGGGATAGGGCCCCTCGGGCTGCTCCGTCACGAGCGTGTAGAGGTCGGCGATCGCCCGATCGAGGTGCTCGTTGAAGAGCTCGTTGGATGAGGTGACCTTGGCGGCCCGTCCGCTCGTCTTGCGGAGCGCCCGCCGCGCATCGCGGATGGCGATGAAGAACGCCTCGGGAAGCGGGCGTTCATCGGCCGGGCCGCACCTCACTTCGAGCAGGATCGTCTGGCTCTGGCGCGGTTCGATGTAGAGGTCGAAGCGGGCGCTGCTCTCGGTCAGGCGGGCCGGGGCGGGATGGAACCGAAGGTTCGTTTCCCGCCGCTTGCGGTCGAGGCCGGTGTAGGAAAGCAGCACCCGATCCTCGAATACCTGCGGAGGATGGATGACGCCGCGCGCCGGCCGCCGGCTGCCACGCACCTCGAACAGATCGGCGAAATCGGCCTCGAAGTGCAGCGCGATGCGCACGCAGCGCATGCTGTCGTCGAAGTTGCGCACGATGATCCGCTCGTACAGGGTGCCGTTCCAGATGAAGCGCGAGCGACGGAGATGGATCAGGTCCTGGTCGATCTCGAGCTTGCCGTCGGCATCGCAGAGATCCGGGTTGGTCAGGTCGCAACTGAGCAGCGCATTGTCGTTGCGCAGCGCCGCCCCCAGCAGCAGCGGACGGTGTCCGCCGATCGTCAGCGTCAGGCGGGAGAGGTGCCTCGTGTCCTTGTGATAGATGCCATCCGGGCTATCCATGGCCGGTGCGGCATCGCCGTTGTTGTCGAAGACGGCAAACGTGTCGCCGTGCTTGAGTGTCCACGGGTTCCGCTCCCGAAGCGACACGGTGGCAACGAGAGGATATAGTTCCGCCTCCTCCCCGGCGGGGGGAAGAGGGACGCTGACGCTCGGATTGGACATGGGCAGTGCCCTATCGCTGATTGACTAGATGCTTGGCTGCAGCTCTCCGTCGAGGCGCGGGGGAAACATCGGCGTGCCGTCCTGCTCCCTTTCGACCAGCGCGGTGTACAACCTTACGTAGTCGTCTGCCATCCTTTCGGCCGTGAACCGGCGCTCGAACACGCGGCGCACCTCGCTCCTGTCGAGCTCGCCCAGCCGCTGCACCGCACGTACGGCCCCTTCGGCGTCGTCGACGATGAAGCCGGAGAGGCCGTCGTCGATGACCTCCTCGACCGACCCGCACCGGTATGCGACCACCGGCGTTCCGCACGACATTGCCTCGATCATCACGAGACCGAAGGGCTCGGGCCAATTGATCGGAAAAAGAAGCGCCTTTGCCTTGCCGAGGAATTCCGCCTTTTCGAGTTCGTTGACTTCGCCGACGAACTCCACGTTGGGCGAAGCCTCGACCATGGGCTTGATCTCGGTCTCCCAGAACTCCCGGTCCGCCTTGTCCACCTTGGCTGCGATGCGCAGCGGCAGACCGGCGCGGGTCGCGATCTCGATGGCGCGGTCGGGGCCCTTCTCGGGGGAGATGCGCCCGAGGAACGCGAGGTATCCCTCGTCGCCCGCGGGACGGGGCGGCAGGAGCGCCGGCGGGAGTCCGTGATATACGGTCCCGGCCCAATTGACCGGCGGCATCGGCGCGCGCTGGCTGTTGGAGATCGAAACCAGCTGCGCATCGCAGAAGGTGCGATAGAACGGCCGCAGGTCGGGCAGGTCGAGCCGGCCGTGGAGCGTCGTGAGGTTCGGGCCGAGCAGGCGTTGCGCCAGCGGCAGGTGCAGGAGATCCATGTGGAAGTGGACGATGTCGAACTCGTCGGCCCGCTCGAGCAGCTGATCGAGCAGCATCACGTGATAGGGAATGGCGTCGACGATCGACGGATTGAGACGGATGGCGCTGGCGCAGGGCGCCACCAGCTCCGCCGAAGTCATGGAATCGCCGCTGGCGAACAGGGTGACTTCGTGTCCCTTGCGCACGAGTTCCTCGGTCAAATAGGACACGATTCGCTCGGTTCCGCCGTAGAGCCGCGGCGGCACGCTTTCATAGAGAGGGGCAACTTGCGCTATTCGCATTCCATGGGCTCCGAAACAAACAACAGTACCGGCCAGGGCCGGTTTGGTTCGCCCGGCCAGTGGCCCTGCAACGACGATCCGGGGCGCGGGGTTGCCGTTTCAATTGCGGCGAGCCGGGTTCCGCTACCGGCGGGCAGCTCCTGAGATGGCCGGCGCGCCGCGCACCGTTGTCGTTACCGGGGCGTCGGGCTTCGTCGGCAGCGCCTTGCTGGGCAGGCTGGGGCAGGGAGGCGAGCGGCGGGTGCGTGCCTGCTACCGCTCCGCGCCCGCGCCCGCGCCCGAAGCCGACGAATCGGTGGTCGTGGGGGAAATCGGCGCCGCGACGGACTGGCGGGCCGCACTGCGGGGCGTCGACGCCATAATCCACACTGCCGGGCATGCCCATAAGCTCGAACGCTCGGCGGAATCGGAATACCACCGCACCAACGTCGAGGGTACGCTGAACCTCGCGCGCCAGGCGGCCGAGGCCGGGGTGCGCCGGCTCGTTTTCCTCAGCACCATCAAGGTGAACGGCGAAAGGACCGCGCCCGGCCGGCGGTTTCGCGAATCCGATCCGCCAGCGCCCGAGGACGCCTATGGCCGCAGCAAGTGGGAAGCGGAGCGCGGGCTCGCCGGACTCGCGAGGCAGACGGGACTGGAAATCGTCATCCTGCGGCCGCCGCTGGTTTATGGGCCGGGCGCCAGGGGCAACCTCAACCGCCTGATGCGGCTCATCCGAAGCGGCGTTCCGCTGCCGCTCGCGGCGCTTCGCAACCGGCGCAGCATGATCGCGCTCGGCAATCTCTGCTCGGCTGTCGAAGCAACGCTCGACGCGCCTGCCGCGGCCGGGCGGAGCTACCTTCTCGCCGAAGAAGAGGATTTCTCGACCCCTGACCTCATCCGGCGCCTCGCCGGCGCAATGAAGAGGCGGGCGCTTCTCTTTCCCGTTCCGGAAGCCGTGCTCAGGCTGGCCGGGGCGGTCGCCGGCCGCGCCGATGAGGTCGAGCGACTCGTGGGGTCTTTGCGCGTGGATGCCAGCCTGATCGCCCGCGAGCTCGGCTGGCGGCCCTCAGCTGGTGTCCGCGAGTCGGATCTCGACGCGATGGCAATGACCTTCATGTCGGCCGGCATGCGGCTCGGCTGAGGCCTCACGTCGCCCCGACGCCCGGCCGGGTGTCGCTGAGGCCGGGTTCCCTGCCGACAAGCCTGTTGTAGAGCGCGACCGTCTGCGCCGTGATGATGCTCGAAGAATAGCGCGTCTCCGCGAGCTCGCGCCCGCGCGCGCCCATCCGGCGGCGAAGCCCGGCGTCCGCGGCGAGCATTTCGATCGTTGCGGCGAGCGCCGCCGCGTCCCTCACGGGGACGAGCAGGCCATTCTCTCCCGATACGACCGCCTCCCGGCAGCCGGGGACGTCGGTTGCGATGATCGGGCGGCCCGATGCCATGGCTTCCAGAAGGACCTTGGGAAGACCCTCCCGGTAGGACGGGAGCGCGATGATGTGACAGCCCGCAAGAGCGGCGGGCATGTCGGTCCGATGGCCCTCCCACGCGACCAGGCCTTCCTCGTGCCAGCGCCTCAATTCGTCTTCCGCAATGGAAGAGGGATTTTCGGGGTCGGGCGAACCGATGAGCACGCATTGGACGGCCGCGCCCCGCGCTCGCAGCTGCCGTGCCGCATCGACGAACTCCACCACGCCCTTGTCCCGCAGCATCCGCGCAGCGAGCCCCACGCGAACGACACCCTCGGGCTCCGGGCGCGGCCTGAACGCATCGGTGTCGACCCCGGCTCCGGGGATGAGCACCGCCCGCGCTGCCGCCACTGTCCCGTCGGCCACCAGTGCCGCCATGTCGTCGCGGTTCTCGAACACCACGCGGCCCCGCCGTGGATCGAGCAGGCGCCGCATGAGCAGCGAAACCAGCGGCCGGAGCAACTTCGCCTTGAGGCTGCTGGAGGTGAACACGAAGCCCATGCCGACCGGAGCGTTGACGACCTGTGCGCGCCCAGCGGCCAGCGTCCCATAGAGGATCGGCTTCAGCGCGACGTGGTGAACGATGTCGGGGCGTACGCCGCGATAGAGCCGCCGGATCGCCGCGATCGTCGCGCCTTCACGAAACGGATTGAACCCGCGCCGACGGAAGAGGACCGGCTCGAAGCGCAGCCCGAGCCGCCGGATGTCGTCCCCCCGGCCACGGTCCCGCGCGGCCACGACCACGTCGAAACCGGCCCGTTTCGCCGCGACCGCGCGCTCGGCGAAATGCGAAAGGAAGAACCAGTCCTCCGTCACGAGGAACAGCAGCGTTGGGGGCCTGTGCGGCGGTTCAGGGTCGGGCATCGGAGGTGGGTCACCATAGCCGCTGCGGAGGCAAATGCACACTGGCGCGGCGCTCTCCGCCCGCGGGGAGGCATTGCCGTTCAACGCCGCGCCGCGACGCAGAATTCCGGTCCGGGAGGGCTGCGCCCGAAAGCTCGGAATCAGGAACGTCCATAACCGTTCCGCTCCCGGGCAGGACGGGCCGAAGCCGGTCGATCAGTGAGCGGAGAAGACCATGGTGCCCAGGGGCGGAATCGAACCACCGACACGCGGATTTTCAATCCGCTGCTC
>CAYRNE010000090.1:0-9272 GCA_964425245.1 uncultured Devosia sp. | reverse complement strand
GCCGAAGGCCGTGCCCACATCCATGCCGGCGAGGGCGAGGAAGAAACGGGCACTGCCGAGCAGCGCAACGATGGCGATGACGTCGGCAGTCCAGGAGAAAAGGAGCCCCGTTGCGAAGGTCGGGACCAGAGCGGCCGCGACCCAGGTGGCGGCGAAGATCAAGTAAGGGGCGGCGCGGAACAGCCACGAGGCATTCTCGGCCAGGACCACCTCCTTGCGCAGCAGCCGGGCAAGGTCGCGGTAGGGCTGGAAGATCGAAGCCCCCTTGCGCCGGTTGAGCCGCGCCTTCAGCTTGCGCACAATGCCGGTGAGCAGCGGGGCGAGCAGCAGCACAACCGCCATCTGGATGCCCTGCACGATCACATCGAGCATCAGGGCCATAGCGCCAGCACCAGAAGCAGGAATACCAGCGCGCCGAAGACGAGGCTCAGGTATTGCCGAATGGTCAGGAACTGCAGGCGGTTGAGCCTGTCGGTTGCGCGATCGAGGAGACCGGCTGCCGGTGCATAGATCCGGTCCCAGACCGGATCGGCGATGCTGACCTCGAGGCGCGCCGGACGCAGATCTCCGGGCGGCGGCATGTCAACGGTTTCGCGCGCGCTGAAAAGGAGCGTTGCGAAAATCCGGCGGATCGGCTGCGCAAAGCTCGCGCCCGAATACTGCGCAGCCGGACGGAACTCGGGGAATCCGCAGCCCCAGGCGGGGCTGCGTCGCACGGCGCGCGAGGCGAAGCGATGGATGAGGAGCGCGGCGAGGCCAGCCGAGATGGCGATGAAGGCGAAGACCAGCAGACCTCCATAGGAGCTGCGGCTCTCCTCGATGGGCGCAATCGACAGCCATGGCCGCGTGAGCTGGGCGGGCATGCTGGCGCCGACCAGCGCGTGCGTGACCGGTGCGAGCGCGTCGATCACCACACCCGGGAGGGTGCCGGCCAGGAGGCAGAGGAACCCGATTACGAGCATCGCCGCGAGCGAGTGGCGGTCGACTTCCCTCGCCATTTCGGTATGGGCGCTCCGTGGCCTTCCGAGGAAGGCGACGCCATAGACCTTGACGAAGGTTGCGGCGACGAGCGCGGCAGACAGGGCAAGCAGCCCGCCGATGGCCGGCACTTCGACCATCAGTACCCATTGCGGCAGGTCGGGGCTCAGGATGATCGCCTGAAAAGCGAGCCATTCCGAAACGAAGCCGTTGAGAGGCGGTAACGCAGAGATTGCCATGCACCCGACGAGGAAGACGCCGCTCGTCAGCGGCATGCGATGGATGAGGCCGCCGAGCTTCTCGATGTCGCGCGTGCCGGTTGCGTTGAACACCGCGCCGGCGCCGAAAAAGAGCAGGCTCTTGAACAAAGCATGATTGAGGATGTGGAACAGCGCCGCTGTCATCGCCAGCGCGGCAGCAAAGGCCATGCCGTTCGAGCGGAAGGCGAGCGCGAGCCCGAGGCTCACGAAGATCATGCCGATGTTCTCGATCGTCGAGTAGGCAAGGAGGCGCTTCAGGTCCTTCTCGAGGATCGCGTGCAGAATACCGAGGACCGCCGTAATGCCGCCAATGAACAGGATAACGGCGCTGAGCCACCAATCGGGCTCGCCCACGAGGTCGAAGGCGACCCGGATAAAGGCGTAGACCGCGACCTTGGTCATGACCCCGCTCATCAGCGCCGAGACGTGACTCGGGGCGGCCGGGTGCGCGAGCGGAAGCCAGACGTGGAGCGGCACGAGACCCGCCTTGCTCCCCGCGCCGAGCAGCATCAGCGCGAGAACCAGCGCGGCGCTCACCGGGGCGTGGTCGGCGGCGCGGATCGCGGAGAAGGCGTAGCTCCCCTCGGGGCCGGCCAACAGGCCGAAGGCCAGGAGCAGGGCGAGGGTCCCGAGGCTCGCCATCACCAGATAGACGAAGCCTGCACGCCGGTTCTCCGGATCGTGGTGATGGGCGAGAACGAGCGCCCAGGAGACCAGCGACATGAATTCCCAGGAAACGAGGAAGGTGAAGGCGTCGTCCGCGACGACGACGAGATTCATGCCGGCGAGGAACGCCGGAACGAACGGCAGGACGCGATGGGGCTCCGTCTCGCTTCGGCCATAGCCGATGGCGTAGAGGCTGGCGGCAGCGCCGCCGAGGTTGATGACCACGAGGAAGAACGCCGAGAGCGCATCGATCCGGAAGTGCGCGCCGAGCCATGGCAGGCCGAGCGGCAGCATGAGGGTCGGTGCCGAACCGGCTTCGCCGAGCAGGTGGATGAGCGCGTTCGTGAGGGCGGCGAGGCAGATCGTGAAGGCAGCCGCATAAACGACAGCGGTTGCGATACCCCGGCGTGCGAGGCCGGCCCCCACGAAAGCCAGGCCCAGGAGCGCCAGGACCGCGGCCATTCCGATGACGAGGGGATTGCCCATCGCCTATTCGCCTTCCGGCAGGGGGCTCTTGAGGCGTACGCCGCGGCCGCCCGATGCGCTGGTTGCACCGTCGCCGATGAGCTCGATGCCGGCGGCGTCGAGTGCGTTGATCAGCTTCATCAGCGAGTCGACGTTGGCACGGATGGTCCCCTGGCTCGCTTCCATGCGTTGGATGGTCGGCAGCGACAGCCCCGACAGCTGCGCGAGCGAACGCTGGTCGATGCCCAGGAGGGCGCGAGCAGCCCGCATCTGACTCGCGGTAATCACGACTGGGCCATCAGGCTTTCAGCGGCGCCGAAGATCATTGAGCGACCCGAACCGGATGATATGCATCAAGTATCTAGTGACGCCTGAGCCATCAATCGTCAAGTGCTGACGGTCGATATTGATGGTATCGGCGCAGAGGTGAACGGCCTCAAGGCTGGCCGGGCGCAGCGGAAGCGCTGGGGTCGCGATGAGACTTTGTGAGCTGGGTTAGCTGGCGTCGCGAAGCACGATGCCGCCAGGTCTGTTGTCGTGAGAACAGGTGCCTTGGTAGCGGAGGAGGGCTGAGACGTTCTGGCGCTGTCGGCCGGAGAGCGGGACTATTCTAAGGGGTCGGTTTAGTGGACAGACCCTTGGACATACCCTAGCGAAGCAGAATTGCGTACTTCACCAGGTACTCGGCGAAACGTCCCGTAGGGACAGCGCTCGCGACGTCAGTTGCCAGGCCGTTTGTGTACTCGTCCACCACGAACCCATGACCGCAGGCAAACACGTGAGTGTCAGCTCCGTCAGGATGCACACCCACCCCGAAATGGACCGCCTGCGTTACCGGAGCCCTTATGTAATCGGCGATAAGCGGGTAGGGCTCGGCGACGTCAACTTTGGACGGGTGCCCCCCAATGTCGCCGATAGCCTCGTACCAGTGCCTTGTAGCAAATCCCTGCGTAGGGGCGTCTGTGACCGAGGCTCCAAGTTGCCTTGCCCTCGCGGCGATTATCGCGGCGGCCTCCGTTGGGGTCAGTCCTGTCACTGCGGCGAAGGCACGCGGGACGCAAAGGCTTGGTGTCCCCCAATCTTTGATGTCCTGCAATGATGCTTGAATCGGCAAAAGCGAACGCTCTCCTGCTCTTCCTGCCCTCGGCTTCAGTTGACACTGGGCTCATACCCGGCAGGCTTGTACTTCCGGTCGGTAAACCAGTATCCGAAGCCCCTCAGATTGGCGAAGCGCTTCCTAGCTCTCCACATCATCGTGCCCAGCACGGCCGATGGATCGGTGCCCTGCAAGTTGATGCCCGCGTCCGCCACTGCCTGAAACAGCTCGCGAAGTTGCATTGGGCGCCCTGCCGCCTCCAGTGCCTCGGCAACGACTTCCAGCACCTGCTCGCGCGGTGGATTCGTCGGGCGCTTCTTGGCTGGGCTGCGCCCTGAGAGGGTCGTGGACGGCACTGAGGCGCCCTTCGGGTCGACCTGGGCGTAGGCGTCCGCAGCCTTCAGGAACTTGTCGACCTCGGCCAACTGGGCCGTGACAGCCGCTCTCTCATCATCAAGTGCTTGGAGCTTCGCAGCCAGCGATGCTCTGAGCTTCTTGGCGTTGGTCAGTGGGTCCGCCATCGCGTGCCTCCAAGGTTCTGCCCGAGCGTCTATCACGATTCCACTCATCCCACAACAATTCCTCTCATAAATCACTCATTTACCATGTTCGTAGGTCCATTCTTGTAGCTAGTGAGTGAGAGATTACGTGTTCTCTCGTTGAGCCAGTGGTGGCTCGGATTGAGAGGAAACGAAAATGACTACTACGAGACTGAAGGCAGCAAACGACAACATCGACTTCATTCGCCAGGCAGTGGCCGACGAAGGCATCTATGCCGACATCGACCGGGCCTTCCCCGACATGTGGAGCCCCGCAGAGCGGGCTCTCCTCATGGCGAAAGCCAAGCGGCGTTACGAGCGCCTGTTCCCGGAGACGAAAGCTGGTGCCGCCCAGGGCCTCGGTTCTCGGCGCGCATACGGAAAGGCCTCGGGCCAGACTTCGGCCCCAGCCTTTGTCACCATCGTGGTGGAGCGGGCAAAGGGACGCCGGGGATGGAGCGAGTCCTCCATCAAGCAGGTGGTCCTGCGCGGCGAGAAGATTGTCGAGAAGGTCCTGCGGGCAATCATCGCGGACGAAGCCAAGAGCGGGACTTCATACGCCGGTCAGAAGCTCGACCGGTTGGCCGACGAACCCGCCGCTCTGCAGATGGACCGATACCGCAACGGGTGGCCTCCTGACCCAGGGGGACCGCAAGCCACAGGCGCCAGCTTCAGCCAGGACGGCATTGAGGTGTGGTGCCTCGACGCCCTGCAGCAGATGGACGAGATGGCGCAGCGCGGCGAACAAGTACCTTGCATCGTTGTCGACCCTCCATATGGCATCAACTATGTGCCAGAGGGGCACGCCCCAATCGCCGGTGATGAAGACCCTGTGCGGGCCGCGCAGGAGTTCGTCCCCCGCATGGCCAAGCTGCTGATGCCCGGCCGCGCGATGTGCATCTGGACCAGCGAGAAGGTCCTGGTGCATTGGGTGAAAGCGTTGAACCGTGCCGGGCTAAGCATCCACGCCACCGTCGATTGGGACAAGGTCAATCCCTGGTTCGACAAACGCGCCAAGGAGATTCTCATCGTCGCGTCGACGGGCGAGGTGGTCTCGTTCAACGATGACGATGTGGACTCCTGGGCCTTCGAGACGATCCGTGACCCGGAGCGCCGGGAGATGCACAGCACACCCAAGCCACCGGCGCTGATGGAGCGTGCTGTGTTGAAATACTCACGTCCCGGCGAGATGGTTTTCGACCCGTGTGCCGGTCTCGCTCCAGTAGGCGAAGCCTGCCTGATGACCGGGCGCCGCTACGTCGGCATCGAACTAATGGAGTGCCACTTCAACAACGCCTCGGCCCTGCTCAGCAGGGCCGCTCTTCCCCTCGCGGCGTAACTTGCTAGCTCCCCCAATGTAAGCGGTAGTGCCGACCATGAGTAACGGACTTTCCCTTTTCGGCGTGGGCCCGGATGGCATCCCGGAGATGTTCGCCACCCAACTTCGCGAGCCAGGCGGTGGGGAACGCCTTGCGGCCGTCATCACCGAAGGTGCACGCGGTCGCATGGTCGCCCCCGACTTTCTGCGTGTCGCCGCGCAGGTTCTCGTTGAGCACTACGGCCGCCAACCACAGCCCACCCCGGATTTCGTCTTCGAGGCCAACGCTGCGGCGCTGCGACTCCTTAGTGATGTTACCATGGAGCCCTGTCCGGCTCCGAGCGTCCGCAGGCTTCTAGGCTACCCGACTAGCGTTGACCTGCACCAGACCCTAGACGCGGCTGGACGCGACGCTTGGGCTATCGCGTTGCGGCTGATACCCGACGATGACTCGCTGCCCCTTGACGCCGCTATCGGGCACGAATGGGTACTGTCGCAGAGTGCGATAGACCGAATGACAGGCATCCCTCGGACGAGCGTCACTTCTCATCGGGAGAAGTACCGCACCATAGTCGATGCGATTGCGCCGTGGCTGTTGCTTGGGCTCTGCCTTTCACCGCAACGAGCGAAAGCAGGGATGTCCGAGAAAGCCATTGAGAATGTCGTCTCTCGCGTGCCCCGCGAAGATATCCTGGCGCTCGTTGGCGGGTTCAACCTTACCGCCCCCCGCGTGGTCGGGAAGGGCTCGCTGCTCGACATCGACCCAAACGGCTAATCTGTCGACTTTTCCTATGTCTTACAACAACTTACGCCGGAGCGCCTAACCCGGTACGACACGCCCAGTAGCGGACGCAGCCGTCCGTGCGGACAGTACCAGGAGGGGCCGCTTTAATGGGCCTTGCACTTCTCCGGCCGCTGGAAGCGGCCAAGCGCTGCGGCATCAGCCGGTCGCAACTCTATGAATTGCGGGCGAAGGGTCAATTCCCTCGCGCCGTCCCCATCACCAAGAACAGCATCGGCTTTCTCGAAAGCGATGTCGATGCGTGGATTCAGAAGAAGGTCGACGCTGCGCGCGCGGCCGAACTTGAAGGACATGACTCATGATTGCGTTGGAACGCATCACCCCATCTCGTGCGGCCGTGCTGGCAGCGTATCCCGAACTCGCCGCGAAGACTGAGGCCCTTCAAGGTGACGACGACCTTGCAGCCTCTCGGTCTGATGCCGCCTACCACGCGAACGAATCCGCCAAGAGCGAGTACCGCGACCTAATTCACGGCGAGCGAGCTGCGGAGGCGGAGGCATCGCGTGCCAACAGGCGCCGCGACCCGACTGAAGTTGCAGCAGCGAAAGCTTCAATCGAGCGTGCTCGACGGCTCGTTGAGCGAACCAGCGCGGAAGCAAAGGCTACGACTCGTCGCAACAACGATGGGCGCAGGCTTCTCAACAATTGCATTCGGTACCTCGACCAGGTCGGTTCGGACCCGACGCCCGTTGTCGTCAAGATGCCGAAGGGCAAGCTGCTCGACACCATCGAGGAGAAGATGACGGAGCGGGCCTCCAAGAAGAAGGAGCGTTCCCGCAAGCGCCAGGCCCGGCGTCTGCCGGAGGAACTGGAAGCCGACCTCCGGCAGGAGCTTGCCAGTATCGCTGAGCGGCCCATCTTCCACATCACCGAAGGCGACCGCCTGTCCTGGGCGCGCCAGGCCGTCGATGCGGCACCGGACGACTTGCGGCCTGGCATACTTCCAACCGCCATCGACCCGACCCCCCTCCTCGCGCGTGTGCATCGCGCTGAGCTGGAGGCGGAGATTCATCGTCTGGTCGAGGCCCGCTACGCGACGAACAGCGGCCTGGTGATGTCGTTGCCGGAGAAGCTCTCGGAGCTGATGCGTCTCGACTCCGAAATCCTCGCCATCGAGCGCATCATCGCCGCGGCCATCTGGGAGGCTCGGGCAGAAGGTGCCGATGTGCCTTTCCCTGTCCTTGACCCACGCGCGGTTTTCGGCATCGCGGGGAAGCCGCTGCGAACGTCACGCGCCGAGGAGGAGGCCGAAGACGACGAGTTCGTCCTCAATGGCGCAGCCTAATCCAAACGAAAGGAGCCAATCATGGCCGTACAGTTCAAGACCATCGGTGGTGAATCCCGCATGCGGGTGACCGCTACCTCGTCTCCCGACGAAGAGGCGGACGACTCTCAGTTCCACTCTCGGCGAGAGTGGCAGGAGAGCCTTCCGAACATGCCGGAGCCGACGAGTTTCGAGGGTGTCGCGGCACACACCTATGGAAAGCCCGCGGATGCGGACAAGTCGCGTCCGAAGCCCGAGTCTATCGATGTCGAACGCATCTATGCCCGGTTCAATGGTCGGCCGAAGGGCGTCCGGCGCGACTGACGAGATGCCCCGGCCGTGGGCACGGGGTGGTGGTGGTTCCCGGTTGCACCACCACCCCAACGGCCAGCATTGCGCGGCGCTGCGCACAGGAATCATGAATCGGCCGAGCGTCCCGGCTGATGAGGGGGCGGCGGGTCCGTCTGGAATCCGGACGCGTCGCCTTCACAACACAAGGGCAAGCAGATGCATACCGCTCTCTGCTACGCGCGGGGTTGCGCCAGGCACAACGCATCCGTGTTTCGCGACATCTGGTGCCATAGCATCGAGGGCCTAGACCCCGACGATGCGCACCTCCTCACTTCGGCCGGATACATCGGCCTCCCTCATCTCGCGACCTTT
Source organism: uncultured Devosia sp. (assembly GCA_964425245.1). Classification (GTDB taxonomy): domain Bacteria; phylum Pseudomonadota; class Alphaproteobacteria; order Rhizobiales; family Devosiaceae; genus Devosia_A. The sequence continues at coordinate 1,221 of CAYRNE010000090.1, read as the reverse complement.
GTTGAGGAGAGCGACAAGCACAAGATTCTGCACCCCGAAGAATACGTGGGGATTGCAGCGATGGTGTTCCGCGAAGCGCCGTTTCTCGCAGATGTGTGACGTGACCGATTGCGCAGGTGGCGCCGTCGCCATGCTTAGCACGCCCGCTCTCGACCCGACCGTGGCCGTCAAGTTCCTGACGGCCCTGCGACCTTCGGGTCCCTGGAGCCTCGCAGCCATCGAGCCCGATGGCGGCTCATTCGGCGCGACCTTCACAACGCTGTCCAAGGCGAAGAGCTGGATTGCGAAGCACGGCCTGCGCTGCAACCTTCATTTCTGCGCCAACCCGACTCCTCACCCGACCGGCGCCGCGGGCCGCTGGACCAAGGAGGATGTCGAGCACATCACGGCGCCGCACGTCGATGTCGATGAGGACGAGCGCGGCAAGATTGATGGCGACCCCGACCGCAAGGCCGCGGCGGTCCAGCGTCTTCAAGATTACGAGACTCCCCCGACCTTCATCATTGACTCGGGTGGTGGCGTCCAGGCCGTCTGGAAGCTTGATGTGCCTGTAGACATCGCGACTGGCGAGGCGATGAACCGGCATCTCATCGAAGTGTTCGGCGCCGACGCATCGACCTGGAACGCCGACCGGCTCCTCCGGCTGCCCGGCACGCTGAATCTCCCGAACAAGGTCAAGCGTAACCGTGGCCGGGTGCCCATGCCCACTGGCATCATCGAGTTGAGTGACCGGCGTTACGAGCCCTGGGTCTTCGACCTCGCCGAACCGCGCGCGGTCGAGAAGGTGAACGTCGAGTTCGGTGGTCCCGAGGTGGTCGAGGACCTTGCGGACCTCGGCCTCGACCAGCGCCTCATCACCATCATCGAGGACGGTCGTCTCCCCGAGTCCAAGCAGGGCGATGACTCGCGCTCAGCGTGGCTCTTTGATGCTGTGTGCGGCCTGGTGCGCCATCGCGTGCCCAATGAGGTCATCCTGGGCATCCTGCTCGACTCCCGCTTCGGCATCTCCGAGTCGGTTCTGGACCGTCCCGAGCACGACCAGCTTCGGTACGCCGAGCATCAGGTCATGAACGCCCTGGCTCGGGTCCGCGATACGGAGGGCTTCGAGGAGCCGGTGGACCTCGAAGGCTCCAAGGACCAGACCGTCGCCGGGCTCTCTTATGTCTTGGCCGACCAGGTGCAGGAGAAGCCGCTCAATCCGCTGTGGCCGGGCCGCATCTT
>CAYRNE010000089.1:0-9322 GCA_964425245.1 uncultured Devosia sp. | reverse complement strand
TCGAGGACGTCAACAAGCTGATGAAGCAGCACCGCCAGATGGCGGACATGATGAAGAAGGTGTCGAAGGGCGGGCTCGGTTCGCTCGCCGGCATGTTCGGCGGCAAGATGGGCGGCATGATGCCTGGCCTCGGCGCAATGCAGGACCCCTCGAAGATGGATCCCGCGCAGCTCGAAGAGATGGCGCGCCAGATGGGAATCGACCCCCGGTCGCTGCCCGGCGCCGCTGCTGCGCCCGCCGATCTTTCAGACAAGCTGCCGACGGATGTCGGCCAGCTCCTCAAATCCGGTTCGGGAGGTCTTCCCGGGCTGGGCGGTTCCCGCTTCCCGGGCCTTCCCGGCCTCGGCGGCGGGTTCGCGCCGAAAAAGAAGTAACCCCGTCAGTTCAACCCGAAGGAATCCCGAATGTCTCTCAAGCTCCGTCTCGCCCGCGCCGGCACCAAGAAGCGGCCCTACTACCACGTCGTCGTCGCCGACGCCCGCTCGCCGCGCGACGGCCGCTTCATCGAGAAGGTGGGCACCTACGATCCCAAGCTCACCGACCAGGAGAAGCGCGTGACGCTCGTCACCGAGCGCGTCCAGCACTGGCTCGGCGTCGGGGCGCAGCCGACCGACCGCGTGCTCCGTTTCCTCGATGCCGCCGGCCTGCTGAAGCGTGCGCCGCGCAACAACCCCAAGAAGGGCCTGCCAGGAAAGAAGGCGCAGGAGCGGCTCGAGGCGAAGGCAAAGGCGGCCGAGGACGCCGCGGCGGCCGCAGCTGCACCGGCAGAGGCGCCGGCCGAAGAAGCCGCGGCGACCGAGTAGCCGATGGCAGAGGCCTCGACCCGCCGCATCCTCATGGGCCGCATCGGCGCGGCCCATGGCGTCCGGGGCGAGGTACGCATCCAGTCCTATACCGAAGACCCGCTGGCGCTCGCGCGATACGGCCCGTTCGAGACCAACCGGCCGGGTCTCACCATCCGCATCGCGTCGGCGCGCGGGACCACGAACATGCTCGTTGCCAGGCTCGACGGCGTCGAAGACCGTGACGCGGCCGAAGCGCTCAACGGCGTCGAGCTCTACGTCGGCCGCGAGGCGCTTCCCGAGGCGGAAGACGAGGACGACTTCTATCACGCGGACCTCATCGGGCTTCGCGCGCAGCTCGCGGACGGCACGGCTATCGGCACCGTCGCGGCGGTCCCGAGCTACGGCGCCGGCGACATCCTCGAAGTCCGCAGCGACAGCGGCGACGATACCTTCCTCTTTCCGTTCACGCGGCAAGTCGTGCCGGAGGTGCACATCAGGGAGGGCTATCTCGTCATCGATCCGCCGCTCGACGCCGAGCCGGGCGGAGAGGAGCCCGATTGAGCTTCAAAGCCGACATCGTCACGCTCTTTCCCGAGCTCTTTCCGGGACCGCTCGGCGCCTCGGTCATCGGTCGCGGGTTGAGCGAAGGGCTGTGGACGCTACGGGTCACGCAGCTGCGCGATTTCGCAACCGACAGGCACCGCACCGTCGATGACACCCCAGCCGGGGGCGGGCCGGGCATGGTGCTCAAGCCCGATATTGTCGCGGCCGCGATCGACGCCGTGTCGCCGGGGGACGATCCGCGCCCGCGGCTGTTCATGAGCCCGCGCGGCTCGCGGCTGACGCAGGCGCGGGCGCGGGCGCTTGCCGCGGGTCCCGGTGCCGTCATTGTCTGCGGCCGGTTCGAGGGCCTCGACCAGCGCGTCATCGAAGCGCGCAATCTCGAGGAAGTCTCGATCGGCGACTACGTGCTGGCGGGCGGTGAGGTCGCGGCCATGGTGCTCCTCGAAGCCGTGGTGCGGCTGCTCCCCGGCGTTCTCGGGGCCGAGGACAGCCACGCCGACGAAAGCTTCGAGCGGGGGCTGCTGGAGTACCCGCAGTACACGCGCCCGCAGGAATGGGAGGGGCGCGCGATCCCTTCGGTGCTCACCTCGGGCGATCACGGCAAGGTCGAGGCATGGCGGCGCGCCGAGGCCCGGGCGCTGACCCGCGCGCGCCGGCCAGATCTCATCGAGGACTAGTGCCCCTCGTGCCCCGACGGCGCCTCGCGCGCGCCGACCGGGCCGACGCTGAGCCTGACCGGCAGTTCCCCCGCCTTCTCGAATTCGAGTGTGACCTCGATGCATTCGCCCTCGCTGAAGGGCTGGTTGGGGCCGATGAACATGATGTGGAGCCCGCCGGGCCCGAGCGTCACGGTTTCGCCGGGGGGCACGTCGAAGCCGGCCGGCAGGTGCTCCATGGTCATCATGCCATCGGCGTTCGCGCTCATGCTGTGAAGCTCGACGGTGGGCGCGACCGAACTCGAGGCGCTGATCAGCCGATCCGGTTCCTGTCCCAGATTGGTGATCGTGAGGTAACCCGCGGCGACCGGCGCCTCGGGAAGCGTCGCGCGCGAGAACGCGCCCGTGACCGTGATCTCGCCGGCCGTGAAGGTCTGGTCCGCCGGGCAGCCATCGTGGATGACGCCCTCATGGCCCCGGCTCGGCAGCGGGGAGAATGCGAAGAGGAGGGCGGCCGCAATGGCGGTGACGATGAAGGTGAACATGATTCTGATCTCCGGGCAGCCCGGCGTACGGGCAGGTAGGGTGCGGCACGGGGTCGATCAGAGGAATGGCGGTCCGCGCGCGGACGGTGCGTGCGCGAAAACGCGCGGCACCGGGGAAGCGGCCTTGGCAAAGCCGACGGTCAGGAATGCGCCGGAGGCTTCGGCCAGAGCGTCGGGCGCAGCGGGGAGGCAGGACTGCGGCGCGCGGCAGGCCGGACAAGGGTCGTGCGAAAGTCCGCCGTTACCGGGCGCGTCGGCGCCGCAAAAGGCTGCCGAAATTCCGAACTGGCTGCTTGCGGGGGCCGCGGCCTGGGCATTGCCGATACCGGCGAGAAAGAGCGCGAGCACACAGAGCGCCCGCATCGTCTCCAGCCCGGCCGCGCGGACGGTCATTGCAGCAATATTCCCTCTCCCGGCCGCCCGCACCGGATTTTCCGGCCCGCGCGATTGATCTCCACCCCCGGACCTGACAGAGATAGGCACGACGGTGGGCATTGCCAACAATGCCTGAAACGGGAAGCCGGTTTAAGCCGGCGCCGCCCCCGCGACTGTAACGGGCAGCATGCTCCTCCAACGGCCACTGGTTCGACGACTGGGAAGGCGGAGGGGAACGGGGCCCGGAGCCAGGAGACCGGCCGTCGCGATATGAAGAAACGGGGACGGCGGGTCCCCAAGGAGATTCGAAAATGCGTGTGCTTCTCGCTCTTGCCCTTGCCCTCGTGCCGACGGCCGTCGCCGCGCACACCGGCCACGGCGATACGGCCGGCTTCCTGCACGGCTTCGAGCATCCCCTCGGCGGCGTCGACCATATCCTCGCCATGGTGGCGGTCGGCGTCTTCGCGTTCGTCCTCGGCGGACGGGCGCTGTGGCTGGTGCCGCTGAGTTTCGTCGGCATGATGGCTGTCGGCTTCCTCCTCGGCATCGGCGGTGTGGACGTCCCCTTCGTCGAACTCGGCATCGCGCTTTCGAGCATCGTGATCGGCGCGGCCGCCGCCTGGGGCCGGCCCATGCCCGTCGCCGCCGCCATGGCCGTTGTCGGCGTCTTCGCCATCTTCCACGGCCATGCCCACGGGGCCGAGATGCCCGCCAATGGTTCGGGGCTGGGTTATGCGCTCGGCTTCATGGTTTCGACCGCGCTGCTGCACCTTGCGGGCATTGCCGCCGCGACGGGCGTTGCGCGGCTCGCCGGCGAATTCGGCAGGCCGGCAGCGCGGATCGCGGGCGGCGTCTTCGCCCTCGGCGGGGTCGGCATCCTGGCCGGCTGGCTCTGAGCCTCTGCGGGCGGCGGGACGCTGGACTTCGCCGCCCGTTTCCACTATAGGCGCGCGATCCAAGACCTCCGTCGTAACCAAGACCGGGGCGCCTGAAGCGCCTCCAGCGAAAAGATCGGAACGGACATGAACATCATCCAGCAGCTCGAGAAAGAGCAGCACGACGCGCTTGCCGCGAAAGCCTCCCACCCCGACTTCACCCACGGCGATACCGTCAAGGTCTGGGTGAAGATCCGCGAGGGCGACAAGGAGCGCCTGCAGGCCTACGAGGGCGTCGTGATCGCGCGCTCCGGTTCGGGCCTCATGGAAAGCTTCACGGTTCGCAAGATTTCCTACGGCGAGGGCGTGGAGCGAGTATTCCCCGTGCTTTCGCCCAATATCGATCGCATCGAGGTGCTCAAGCGCGGCAAGGTGCGGCGCGCCAAGCTCTATTATCTGCGCGACCGCCGCGGCAAGTCGGCCCGCATCTTCGAGAACCAGGGCGCCCGTACCCGCAAGATCGAGCAGGCCGAGCGCGACGCCGCCGCCCAGGCGAAGGCCGAGAGGGAGGCCGAAAAGATCGCGGCCGCCGAGGCGCTCGCCGCCGAGCTGGCGGCCAAGGAGGCCGAGGAGGCTGCCGCGGCCGCCGCTGCGGAAGCCGCCGCGGCCCCGGCGGAGGAGAACGCGCCGGCCGAGGCCAAGACCGAGTAGCGTGTTCCGCGGTTCACGCGGAACCGCGTCACGCGTCAGACATGTGCCGGGCCCGGCCGCTCCACGAGCGCCGGGCCTCGCTGCTTCCGGGAGGAAATGATGACGCCGGCCCTGCGCGCGCGGACCGCACAGGAACTCAGGCAGGAAGCGACGCGCCTGCTCACCGAGACGGGGCTCTTCAACCTGCTCGAAGTGCGCTTCGGCCGCGCGATGGTGACCGGGAGCGCCGGCTACGACCTCATGGTCTGGCGCGACATCGATATCCACATGCCCGTCGAGGGAGACCGCTGGGCCGAATGGGCTGCTTTCGGCGGCGAGCTCGCCCTTCACCTCGAGGGTGTCGGGTTGACGCTCCACAAGGCGAGCTTCCTCAACGACTACGTCGATCCGCACCCCCTGGGCGCCGGTCTTTATTGGGGTGTCGAGTTCCGGGACGGCGCCGGTTACCCTTGGAAGCTCGATCTCTGGGGCTGGGAGCCGCTGGATTTCCAGGTCCGCCTCAGCCGGGACGATGCTCTTCGGGTCGATCTCGCCCGCGCCGACCGCGACCTGATCCTGAAGCTCAAGGCCGAAGCCCGCGCGCGGCCGGACTATTACGGCATCGTCGTATCGTCCTACGACATCTACCGGTTCGCGATCGAGAAGGCGGGAACCACGCTGCGCGAACTCGAAGCATGGAAAGAGGCACGGGCGGAGTAGCAGCGATGCAATCCTTTATCTGCGCTACCTGCGGGCAGGCCTATACCCCCTCCGATGAACCGCCGGACCGCTGCGCGATCTGCGACGACGAGCGGCAATACGTGAAGGCGAGCGGGCAGGCCTGGACGACGCTCGCGGAGCTGCAGAAAGACCACCGCAACGACATCCGCGAGCAGGAGCCGAACCTCATCGGCATCGGCGCAACCCCCTCGATCGCCATCGGCCAGCGGGCGCTCTTCATCAGCCAGCCCGGCGGCGGCGTGCTCTGGGATTGCACGCCACTCCTGACGGACGAGGCGGTGGCCCAGATCCAGGTGCTGGGTGGCCTGCGCGCGATAGCGATTTCGCATCCGCACTATTACGCCTCGATGGTCGACTGGAGCGAAGCCTTCGGCGGCGTGCCGATCTACCTCCACGCCGACGATGCCGCGCACGTGACGCGGCCCGATCCGAAGATCGTCCACTGGAAGGGCGAGACCCACGACCTCGGCGGGGGTGTGACGCTGATCCGGCTCGGCGGCCATTTCGCGGGCGGCGCAGTTCTCCACTGGCCCGAGGGCGCCGGCGGCAGGGGGGTCCTGCTCAGCGGCGATATCGTGACCGTCGTTCCGGATACGCGCTGGATGAGTTTCATGTATTCCTATCCGAACCTCATTCCGCTGCCGGCGCGGAAGGTGCGCGAGATGGCGGCAAAGCTCGAGCCCTATCCCTTCGACCGTGTGTACTCGGCATGGTGGGACCGGGTGAGCGATCGGGATGCAAAGGCGCGTCTGGCCCGTTCCGTCGAGCGGTATGTCGCTGCCATCGAATAGGCGGGTCCGGGGATCGTTTGCCGCGCCCGCCCGCTAGGCCTCAGCCTCGGCCCTCGCGCGCAGCCGGGCACCCGGCGCAATAGTCGGTGGCGCGTTGTTCAGCTGCTCGATGGCGAAGCCCGCGGCGGCCTTGTACCTTGCCATGAAGGCGTTGCGTTCGGCGCCCGGCACGACGTCGTCGATGTCGTCGAACTCGCCGCCGCAGCGCTCGTCGACGATGTTGAGAAGGCCGAAGGGTCCGGCCCCGCGGTTGCGCAGCACGAGCTCCGAGATCGGTCCGCAGAAGGTCTTGTCGAATGCCGCGAGCGCCGCTTCGGTGACGCCGTGCTCGAGCATTGCGACGCCGAGGTGCCGCGCATCCATGATCGCCTGACTCGCGCCGTTGGAGCCGGTCGGATACATCGGGTGCGCCGCATCGCCCATCAAGACGACCGGGCCATCCTGCCAAGTTTTTACCGGGTCGCGGTCGATCATGGGATTTTCGTAGGCAACGTCGGAGCGCCGCAACAGGTCGGGCACGTCCAGCCAGTCGTAGGTCCAGCCGTCGAAATGATGGGCGAACTCCTCAACTGCGACCGGGCGGAACCAGCTCGTGCTGTGCCACCCTTGGCTGTTGTCCTTGGTGATCTCGGCGATCCAGTTGATCGTCGCGAGGCCGGTCTGCGGATCGGGATGGGAGATTGGATAGAATACGACGCGTCGCCGATGCGTGCCCAGCCCGACGAAGGACGCGCCCGTGCGGATCGGTCTGCCGAGCGTCGTCCCTCGCCACATGATCGCGCCGCCCCAGTGGATCGGCGGCTGGTCAGGATGCATCTGCGCCCGGATGGCGGAATGAATGCCGTCCGCCGCAACCAGGAGGCTTCCCCGCTCTCGCACCATGGTGCCATCGGCACGGCGGATAATCGCCGTAACGCTGCCGTCGGCGTTCTTCTCGTAGCCCGTGACCTTGTGTCCATGCCTGACGACGTGAGGTCCGGCCCGCTCGGCCAGCACCTCGTGCAGCAGCATGTGGAAGCGGCCGCGATGCACCGCGTATTGCGGCCAGTTGTAGCCGGCGAGCAGCCCGCGCGGCTCCGCATAGATGTCGTTGCCGTTAAGCCCGACGAGCGCCCATTCCCGAGCCGGCAACCCGACGCTGTCGAGTCGCTCGGGACCGATGCCGAGATCGTACAGTTCGCGAATGGCGTTGGGCTGGATATTGACGCCGACGCCCAGCGGCGCGAGCTCGCGCACCGCTTCGAAGATCGTAAAGGCCACCCCGATCTGCTGCAGCGTCAGCGCGGTTGCGAGACCGCCGATGCCGCCGCCGGCAATGATCACATGAGGTTCGGACACGCGCCCCGGCTCCATTGATGGTCGTCACTCGTTACGGGTCATAAAGGAGCGCCGGGGGCGAGTCCAACGCGGGGCGGCACCTGCCGGAGCCACCGCTGCTCATTCGATGGCATAGATGTCGATCTGGACGCCGGTCGTTGTCTTCGCGCCGGTGCCGACAAAGACCATGCGGTTGACGAAAGCATAGGCCGGATCGCCGGTCTCGAGCCGGATCGTGGATCGCATGTAATAGGCGTCCGGAGATACGGTCTCGCCCGCCGCAAGGCTCTTCATCACGGCCTCCGGGCCGTGGCGATAGCCCTGGTCGGTCATCTCGATGATCGCGCCGTCTCGGGTTTCGAGCGCGTATCGGGCATCCATCAGCGACAGATTGTCGTGGCTGACCGTCAGCCAGTCCGCGCCGCCCGGCAGGATTCGCCCCTCAATGCGCGGCCCGCTGACGCGCCCGCCGACGATGGGGATGATGCGCCTCTGCCCGAGCCGTCCCATCCCCAGAATCCGCGGCGGTCCGGCCTCGACCTCGAGCGTACAGAACGGGCGCAGCGCCGGCGGCTTCAACTCGAGCAAGTCTCTCCCCTCCCTGGCGGTACGTCGGCCAGCCTAGAGTCGGCTGCCCGGGGCGGGCAAGACCCGGGCTCCGGCTCCGGACGTTGATCTTGCGCAAATCGGAGAGCCCCGACGGACGGGCCTAATGCGCCATCAGCACCGGGATATCGGCCTCGGACAGGGCAAGCCGGGTGACGCCGCCGAGCACCCATTCGCGAAAGCGCGAGTGACCGTAGCCGCCCATGACGAGCATATCGGCCCCGAATCGCCTGGCTTCGTTCATGATCGCCTCGCCTGCGTCGTCCCAGCCCGCGATTTTCCTGACCTCCGCCGCGACGTCATGCCGGCTCAGGTATCGCCCGATGTCGGCGCCCGGCTCGGTCCGCTGCTGCTCGCCAGCGCCGTCCTCCTCGACCACCGCGACGGCAACTTCGCCGGCCAGCTGCAGGAAGGGAAGCGCCTCGGCCACCGCCCTTGCCGCTTCCCGGCTTCCGTTCCATCCAACGAGGATGCGTTCGTAGGCAGCTGGAGGTGTGCCCCTGGGGGGAACGAAGAGGCAGGCGCGGCCGGAACCCAGGAGGACTTCTTCCTCGATATGAATCTGGCCGAGCGGATCGCCGTATGGCCGCGTGCCAATGAAGATATCGGCGCTGCGCACCTCTGCCGCGAGCGCCCTGCCGGCGGCCCCAGGCAGCACGTCGAGTCGACGCAGCTCGCGAGAAATGTCGTCGCCTGACAGACGACCGCGCAGCTTCTCCGAAACGGCTTCCGCGTCATTGTACGATTGGGCGAGCAACTCCTGCACCAGCTGGACCCCGCTGCCGGCGGGATAGCCGATGAGCTCGGGCATGCTGTGAATCTGCACGCCCGTGAGGTGCGCAGTGAAGGTCCGGGCAATCGGTTCGGCAAAGGCCAACCTCACCTCGTCCTCATCCGATCCGGTGAGGTGAACGACGACGGCCTTGATCATGGCTTCCTCCTGACGGTGCCGTCATGAATAGCCAATCCGGTGCAGTACGCGATTGACCATGATCAAGGATGGCGGCGGCACCGCGCTGGCGGGCGCAGCAGCTAGAGGATTTCGGGTTCCGGCGCCGTGCGACCGAAGCCGGTTTCGAGGAAATCGAAGTCGCAGCCCTTGTCGGCCTGGGTGGTGTGGGCGGCATACATGCGGTTGTAGCCGCGCTGGAAGCTCCGGTCGGGCGGCACCCATTCCGCGAGCCGCCGGGCGATCTCGGCCTCCGGGACCTCAAGCGTCAGCGACCGCTTCTCGACGTCGAGGGAGATGATGTCGCCGTTGCGGACGGCGGCGAGCGGCCCGCCGACATAGGCCTCCGGCGCGACGTGGAGGATGCAGGCGCCGTAGGACGTGCCGCTCATCCGCGCGTCCGAGATGCGGACCATGTCGCGGACACC
>CAYRNE010000088.1:0-9362 GCA_964425245.1 uncultured Devosia sp. | reverse complement strand
GGTGCTACGTAAGGAACGGGCGTACGCGGGAAGGGGGCGCGGGGATGGCGACGCGGGTCGCGACGGTGGCGTTTCAGGGCATCGAGGCGGTGCCCGTGGACGTGCAGGCGCAGATCGCTCCCGGTCTCGTCGGCTTCGTCATCGTCGGCCTGCCGGACAAGGCGGTGAAGGAAGCGGGGGAGCGCGTGCGCGCCGCGCTGCACGCCTCCGGGCTCAGCCTGCCGCCCCGGCGCATCATCGTGAACCTCGCGCCGGCCGACCTCCCCAAGGAGGGGAGCCACTACGATCTGCCGATCGCGCTCGCCTTGATGGCCGCGATCGGCGCCATTCCGTCCGATGCGCTGTCGAGCCATCTGGCGCTCGGCGAGCTCGGCCTCGATGGCCGTCTCGCGCCGACAGCCGGCGTCCTTCCCGCCGCAATCGCCGCCCACGCGCGCGACCTCGGCATCATCTGCCCGGAGCCCTCGGGTCCCGAAGCGGCCTGGGCTGGCGAGGACATCGACATCATCGCGCCCGAGAGCCTGCTTGCGCTCGTCAATCATCTCGGCGGCTATCAGCTCTGCACGCGCCCGACGGCGAAGAGCCGCGTCCATCCCGGCAGCCTTCCGGACCTCAGCGAGGTGCGCGGTCAGGAGGTGGCGCGCCGGGCGCTGGAGGTCGCAGCGGCGGGCGGCCACAACTTGCTGATGGTTGGCCCGCCGGGCGCCGGCAAGTCGATGCTGGCGCAGCGCCTGCCGTCCATCCTGCCGCCGCTCAATCCGCGCGAGCTGCTCGACGTCTCGATGATCCAGTCGATCGCGGGCGAACTGGCCGACGGCACTCTCAGCGACCGCCGGCCGTTCCGGGCACCGCATCATTCCGCATCGATGGCGGCGCTGGTCGGTGGCGGGCTGCGCATCCGTCCGGGCGAGGCCAGCCTCGCGCATAACGGCGTCCTCTTTCTCGACGAATTGCCCGAGTTCCAGCCGGCGGTGCTCGACAGCCTTCGCCAGCCGCTCGAATCCGGCGAGGCGGTGATCGCCCGCGCGAATGCGCGGGTCACCTTCCCCGCGCGCTTCCAGCTCGTCGCCGCGATGAACCCCTGCAAATGCGGGCTTGCCGGCACGCCGGGCCATACCTGCAAGCGCGGCGACGCCTGCGCCGCCGATTATCAGGGCCGCCTTTCGGGTCCCTTCCTCGATCGCATCGATCTGCGCGTCGATGTGCCCGCCGTCTCCGCCGCCGACATGATCGGACCCGCAACGGCCGAACCATCGGCCAGCGTCGCCGAACGGGTATCCCGGGCGCGCGACATCCAGCGCCGGCGCTATCTCGAATGCGGCGAACCCGCCGTCTTCACCAACGCGGCAGCGAGCGCCACGCTGATCGAAAAGGTTGTGAACCCCGACAGGGAGAGTCAGTCGCTGCTGCTGCAGGCGGCCGAGCGCTTCAACCTTTCGGCCCGCGCCTATCATCGGGTGCTAAAGGTCGCGCGCACGCTCGCCGACCTTGCGGGCGCCGAGAAAGTGGCGCGCCCGCATATCGCCGAGGCGCTGAGCTACCGGCTGAGTTTCGCTCTTGGATGAGGTGAACGCCGGCCGCTTGGCGCGATCACCGAAAGTTCAGCCCGGCCGGCGCATGATCGCAAAATGAGGCCCGGCGCCTCGACGAGATTGCCCGGCTGAGTCGGCCGGGGGCACCTGAGGGGCGGAGGCACGGCTTCCGCCCCATGCTTTTTGCGCTCAGCGCGCAAAGGCGTCGAACGGATTGTCGTGCGTCAGCCTTGTGATCGTCGCCTCGTCGAGCCCGGCCCGACGGAGGAGCGGCAGGATCGCAAGGCTCAGGTGCGTGTAGGGTTTGGGCGTCCCGCCGCCCGGCTGCGCCGGGTCGTACCAGCCGCGGTCGTGGCTCAGCAGCATGCGGCCGGCATAGCCCGCCTCGAGCGCCCGCATCACCGGCGCCAGATACTCCTCGTCCGGCACCCAGCCGGCATTGTCGTATTCAATCCAGGCGCCGCTCTCCACGATCGAGCGCGTCACGCCGAAATCCTTTTCCGCCTGCGCATGAATGGAGATGAAGCGGTCCGCCGCGTAGCCCTCCTGCTCGATGATCGCGATCTGGTCGAGCACCACGCGTCCCTTGATCGTGTGGCTGCCGATGACAGCGTTGGTCCGCGCCGCCGCGCGCGCCGCGGCGCGCAGAATCCGTTCCTCGAGCGGCGTGATGCCGTCGTCGCCTGCCGAGAGCTTGATCCAGCCGGCCTTGTAGTCGGCCTCCTCGAATCGCTCAGTCAGCTCGCGCAACATAAATGCTTCGAGTTCGGCATCTGTCGCGGTCCTGACCCACGCAGGGATCCAGGGTTCGCGATAGTTCCCGGTCGGGACGACGATGGGGAATCCTGTTGCCCTCGAGACCGCAAGGTCGAGGTCGGCCCGGCGGCCGACTCCCGGGGTCGAGCACTCGACCAGCGCGGTGATGCCAAGCTGCTTGATGCGCTCGATCTCGGGCGCCATGAGGCTCATGACCTCGGCGGCCTCGGCCTCCGCATAGCCCGGTTCATCCGGCGTCCTCAGATCGACGAAGACGTGCTCATGCGGCAGGATCATGCCGAGTTCGTCGCGGCGGAGCGGGCCGAGCGTCGTATGAAGAAGCGCCATGCGGGCCAGTGTTCCGCGGGCGCGTGCCCTTGGCAATGCCCGAAAAACGAAGAGCCCGGCGCGGCGGCCGGGGCTCGGGCGTTCAAGCGCGAAAGGGTGCGCCCGGCGGGGGCCCGGACGCACCTCGGTCGCGTTGGCGCAGCGTGCTTCGGGCGCTGCGGATCAGGGCTTCTTGGGAATGTTGAAGACCGGCTTGCCCGGGAAGAACAGGATCGTCGGCCGGGTCTTGTCGCCGAGGTCGGAGAGCGACTTGGTGGTCGGCAACTCGGGCGTATTGCAGACATAGCCGCCGTACTCGGCGACGAACATGCATTCGTTCGCCGCCCCGTCGGGGCTGAACGCGGCGTCGGAAAGGGCGGCCTGCGCCGGCGCGACGGAGAGGCCGGCAGCGCTGACGAGGGCGAGGGCGAGGACGGTGGACTTGATCATTTGTGGTCATCCTTGTGCTGGCGTCATCATCGGGCGCCGGTTTCGATGACCCGCTTTTACGGCCTCCTGCTCGTACAAGGGCTGAACTGGCTGTTCAGAATACGTTCATCACACGGAAACAGGTCTAAAATACCGTAGGGCCAACGATAATCGTACGAGTCGCCTCGGGCCGCTGCCCCGGCCGCCGCGCCGCTTGCCTGATGGCCGGCCGGTCGGTTAGCTGGTGCACTCGGCAAAGGGGGTTCGCCATGCGCGTCTTGCTTTTCGTCGTCTCGGCGTTGCTGGCGCTCGCTGCGGGTCCAGCCCAAGCCGCCTTCAGCTTCGGGGCCGAGGAAACGCTCCATAGCCTTACCGACGTCGGGGTGGTCGGCGCCGAGGGCGAAGCGCTGGCGCTGGGCTACAAGACGACGACGCAGAACTTTCTGCTGCCGTACACGATCTCGGACGATGGCTACGTGCTCGTCGTGAAGGACGATCCCGGCAAGTATTATTCGATGACAGACGAGGAGGTTGCCGCCTGGCAGGAGTCAGGGCTCCTGCCCGATCCGCTGCCGGCCTACGAAGTCCCGCTCGTCGAGCGCATCCTCGGTTACTTGCTCTGGCCGACGCTTGTCGTCATCGGCCTGGTTTACGGCATCGCCGAATGGGCGAAGCGCCGCAAGGCGGCGGCCGCCGCGGGCGGTCCCGGCGCCGCTTAGGCTTATCGTTCTTCGGCCTCGCGGGCGGCCCGCTGCTCGGCTTCGACCTGGTCCTCCCATTCGCGCACCAGCACCGCGCGGCGCTTGCCGAACCGGCCCTCCGCGGTCTGCGCCGACAGGATACGGTCGGTCCGGAAGTTGCGGAAGTCCTCGCGCAGCGTGCACCAGGCCGCAAGAATCTGCTTCTGCTCGAAGAACGCGATGGTCAACGGCCAGATCGACCGCACCGTGGTCCGTCCCTGCTCGTCGGCATAGGTGATGCTGAGCACCCTCTCGTCGCGGATCGCTTCGCGCAGGACCGCGAGAACCGGCTGTACCGGATTGAGGTCCCGGTAGGGGCCGACCGGCCATAGCCCGGTATTGCCGATGCGGTCGCGCAGGTCCTCCGGCGAGGCCGTTGCGATCTTGCCGAGCGCGTTGCGCGCTGCGGCCGAGAGCGCCGGGTCGGGCCGCGTTTCGACCCAGCGCGCGCCGAGGACCAGCGCTTCGAGCTCCTCGGCGCTGAACATCAGCGGCGGCAGGAAGAACCCGGGCCTGAGCACATAGCCCACACCGGCTTCGCCGCCGATCGGGGCGCCGAGCCCGATGAGCGTCTGCACGTCGCGATAGAGCGTCCGCACCGAGACTCCCTGCTCTTCGGCAAGCGCAGCGGCGGTCACCGGCCGGCGATGCCGCCGCAGTGCATCCATGATTGCAAAGAGCCGCTCGGTCTTGTCCATGGTCAGGGTTTATCGAGTGCTGCAGCCTTCTCCGCAAGCGCCGCGAACACGCGCCAGTTGCGCTGCGTCATGCGGGCGCCGATCCGCTTTTCGATATCGAACCCCGAAGCGACGCCGCCGGGATAGTCGACAACAAGGTGCGCACCGATTGTGGCAAGACGCTGCGGTCCCGCGTAGGACCTGATCCATGCCGGCCAGCGCGGCGAACTATGAAACGAGCAGACCCCGACATGTTGCGGATGGTCCGCCACCGCCTCGGGAAACGGGTTCGCCTCGAGGACGCTCCTCATCTGTACCGGCGTCCGCACGAAGACCTCGCACCGTGGAGCGAGGCCGAAGCCGTCGACCACCTCCTGGACGAGTGCCCGCAGCGCACGCGGACTCTTCTTCGAACGGCAGATCAGGTTGCCCGTATTGCCGTGCGTTGCGACCTCCTCGAGGCCCCTGGCTTCGCAGGCAGCGCGCAGGCCGGCCATCGACATGCGCCGATGCGTCTCCGGGCCGATGGCACGGATCAGCAGGACGTAAACCGCCATCAGGCGATCTCGAATTCGCACCAGTGGCTGTAGTCCTTGCCCGGCCAGTACCAGACCGAGGGGAAATGCGGGTGGTGCACGGCGTCGGGAAAGGCCTGGTCCTCGAGGCAGAAGCCCGAATGGTTGCCGTAATGCTTGTTGTTGAGGCCGGGCACGGGAATATCGGTATAGACGCCGTTGTAGAACTGAAGTCCCGCCTGGTCCGTCCAGAGCTTGAGCGTCAGCGCATTGTCGGGGCCGGTAACGATCGCCACCGGGTCCTTTGGGTCGCGGGTCTGGTCGAGGACGAGATTGACGTCGTACTTGACCGGCTTGCCGGCCCAGTCGCGAAGCGTGCGCGGTTTCCTGAGATCGTACTGCGTGCGCGCCACCGGAACGATGAGGCCGGTCGGGATCAGGTCCTCGTCGGTTTCGGTGAAGGCGTTGGCCCAGATCTGAAAGGTGTGATCGAGCACGTCGGCGCCGGTTCCGAGGTTGAAATACTGGTGTTGCACGAGGCTGATCGGCGTCTTGCGGTCGGTCGACGCCTTGAGTTCGAGCCGCAGGCGGTTGTCGTTCAGCGAATAGACCGCGGTGAAGTCGACATTGCCGGGAAAGCCCATGGCCCCGTCGGGTGAGAGGTGGGTGAAGGTCACGGCGTTGCGGGCCTCGTCGGTCTCCGCCGCCCACACGATGCGCCCCAACCCTTCCGGCCCACCGTGGAGCGTATGCGTCCGTTCGTTGGCGGGGAGCTTGTAGATCTTGCCGTCGATCTCGAAGCTGGCGCCGCCGATGCGGTTCGCCACGCGCCCGGCGATCGAACCCAGATGCGGGCTGTGCGACTCATAGGCGGGAAAGTTGTCGAAGCCGAGGACCACGGAGCGGAAGCCGCCGCGGACCGGAACGCGCCAGTCGCGCACCGCGACGCCGTAGTTGATGATGTCGACCTCGACACCGGAATCGCTCTTCAGCGTGAACTGGTCGACACGCTTTCCTTCGAAATCGCCGAACTTCGATACAGTAATCGCCACTCAGTCCTCCCCGCACTAATATTAGCTCGCCGTGATAGCCTCGAATGCCGGTTTCTTAAATCCCCTCCGGCGAGGAAAGGTCGAGAAAAAGTTGACGAAGAGTGCCGGGGCCGCCAAGTGTCCCGAAACCTGGGGAGTGCGGGGGCGATCTTGACCGAGAAGCGCAAGGTGATGCGTGCGACCGTGCACGACGTGGCGCGGCAGGCCGGCGTTTCCCTCGCAACCGTCGACCGCGTGCTCAACGGCCGGCCCGGGGTGCGTCCGGCAACGGCCGAGAAGGTCGCCGAGGCGATCCGCACGCTCGATTTCCGTCGCGATCTCTCCGCCTCCCTGCTCGCCCGCGCCCGCGACCTCCACATTGCGTTCTTCATCCCCGACGGCCGCAATGAGTTCATGCTCAACCTCGAGCGCGCCGTCGCCAACCGCGCCGTCGCCGCGCGCGCCGATCGCATGGTGCTCGAAACGCATCCGGTGAGGGCGCTCGATGCGGCGGGCCTTGCCGCCCAACTCGATGGCCTTGAGCCCCGCCAGTGCGATTGCGCGGTGATCGTCGCGACCGACGAAGACGTGGTGCGCCGCGCGATCGAGAGCGCGAGCCGCCGCGGCATCGCCGTGGTGACACTCGTCTCCGATATCCCGGGGTCCGCCCGCCGGCATTTCGTCGGCATCGACAATGTCGCGGCCGGGCGGACTGCCGCCTCTCTGATCGGCCGCTTCTGCGCTTCGGGTGAGATCGGAATCGTCGCCGGTTCGCTCGACTTGCGGGACCACCGCGAGCGGCTCGAAGGCTTCTGCGCCGTTTTTCGCGAGGAGTTTCCGCTGCTCGAGATCGTAGGGCCCGTCGAGGGGCGCGACGACAATGCGGAGACGAGGCGCCAGGCGGCAGCGCTGCTCGCCGCTCATCCGCGGCTCGCCGGCCTCTATAATCTCGGTGCCGGCAACGGGGGATTGCTTGCCGCGCTCGATGCATCGGGCCGCGCCGGCCGGTTGCGCGTCATCGCCCACGAGCTCACCGGGCCCACGCGCGCGGGGCTCGAGGCGGGTACGATCGACGTCGTGATCGACCAGAATCCCGAGGGCGAGATCAGGGCGGCAATCGCCGCCGCGCGCTCGCTGGCGTTGGGCAGGCACGGCGCCGAAGCCGTGGAGCCCATTGAAATCGGCATCTTTCTGCGCGACAATCTTCGCCAAGAGGGAAGCCCGAAATAACTGGCGCAGAAAACCAGCGGCCACCGGGTGAGGGGAGAGCAGCGGCAATGATCGCGAAATGGCGTGAGGTACGTGCCTCATGACCTACCTCGGCATCGACGTCGGTACCTCGGGGGTCAAGGCATTTCTGATCGATCGCGACGGCCGGCCGCTGGGCGAGGCGACGGCCAAGGCCGTCGAGCCCGTGCGGCCCCATCCCGGCTGGTCCGAGCAGAACCCCGCCGACTGGTGGAACGCCGTCCTCGAAGCGCTGGACAGGCTTGCTGCCTCGAAGCCGGCGGAGATGGCGGCCGTGCGCGGCATCGGGCTTTCGGGCCATATGCACGGCGCCGTGCTGCTCGGTGAGGCCGATGAGGTGCTCCGGCCATCGATCCTCTGGAACGATGGCCGCTCCGCCGCCGAATGCGCCGAGATGGAAGCGGCGCTCCCGGCCTTGCGCGACATTGCCGGCAATATCGCAATGCCCGGCTTCACTGCGCCCAAGATCGCCTGGGTCAGAAAACACGAGCCTGAGGTTTTCCGCAGGATCGCAAAGGTCCTCCTGCCCAAGGCCTATGTCCGTCTGCTGCTGACCGGCGAGCACGTCGAGGAAATGAGCGACGCCGCCGGCACGCTCTGGCTCGATGTCGGCAAGCGCGCCTGGTCCGATGCCCTGCTCGACCTGACCGGACTCGATCGCACGCACATGCCCCGCCTGGTCGAAGGCTCGGAAGTCTCGGGAACGCTGAAGCCCGAGCTCGCCGCGCGCTGGAAGATGAACGGCGACGTGGTGGTCGCGGGCGGCGCGGGCGACAACGCGGCCGCCGCCTGCGGTATAGGCGCGATTCGGCCCGGCGAAGGCTTCGTTTCGCTCGGCACGTCGGGCGTCATCTTCGTCTCCAACGACCGCTTCCGCCCGAACACCGCCGGTGCCGTTCATGCGTTCTGCCATGCGGTACCGCAGACCTGGCACCAGATGGGGGTGATCCTCTCGGCGACCGACAGCCTCAACTGGCTGAGCCACGTCACCGGCCTGACGCAGCCCGAGCTCTCCGCCGCCGCCGAGACCGCGTTCGAAGGTCCGGGCGAGGAGATTTTCCTGCCCTATCTCTCGGGCGAACGCACGCCGCACAACGATGCCGGCGCGCGCGGCGCGTTCGTCGGCCTTTCCCATCTCTCCGACCGGGCGCGGCTCGCGCAGGCGGTGATGGAAGGCGTGACCTTCGCCTTCAGGGATTGCCAGCGCGTGCTCAACGACGCCGGCACCACCTTCGACAAGCTGTTCGCCGTCGGCGGTGGATCGAAGTCGCGGCTCTGGCTGAAGCTGATCGCGACCGCACTCGACATCGAAGTGATGCTGCCCGAGGACGGCGATTTCGGCGGCGCGCTCGGCGTGGCGCGACTGGCGCTCTGTGCCGCCGAGGGCGCCGATCCGCTCGCCGTCATGACGCCGCCGGGCGTTCGCGAATCGATCGCGCCCGACGCCTCGCTGCGTCAGGCCTACGAGGATCAATACGCGCGCTACCGCGCGCTCTACCCGACCATCGAGGAGGCTCGCAAGTGACCGATTTCTTCAAGGGCGTGAAGCCCGTCAGCTACAAGGGTCCGCGCTCCAGGGATCCGTTCGCCTTTCGTCACTACAACAAGGACGAAACGGTCATGGGCCGGCGGATGGAGGACATCATCCGTCCTGCCGTCGCCTATTGGCACACCTTCGCCTGGGAAGGCGGCGATCCCTTCGGCGGCCGCACGTTCGACCGGCCGTGGTTCGGCAGGGGCATGGAGGGCGCCAGGCTCAAGGCCGACGTCGCCTTCGAGCTCTTCGAACTGCTCGACATCCCGTTCTTCTGCTTCCACGACGTCGACATCGCCCCTGAGGGGGAGACGCTGGCCGAGAGCAACAAGAACGTTCGCGCCATCGCCGAGATCTTCGCCAAGAAGATGCAGAAGCAGCGCACCCGGCTGCTCTGGGGCACGGCCAATCTCTTTTCCAACCGCCGCTACATGGCTGGTGCCGCGACCAACCCCGATCCGGACGTCTTCGCCTATGCGGCGGGGCAGGTGAAGAATGTCCTCGAAGTGACCAACGATCTGGGCGGCGCCAACTACGTCCTCTGGGGCGGACGCGAGGGCTACGAGACGCTGC
>CAYRNE010000087.1:0-9388 GCA_964425245.1 uncultured Devosia sp. | reverse complement strand
GAGCCGCGTCTTGCCCTCGCCCTTCTCCGGCGCAGACACCCGGTTGATGCCGACATCGATCACCACCGCGCCCGGCTTGAGCCATTCGCCCTTGATCATGAGCGGGCGCCCCACCGCGGCGACGAGGATATCGGCGCGCCCGACCACCTCGTCGAGGTGGCGCGTGTGCGAATGCGCGAGCGTCACCGTGCAGTCTTCCCGTAGCAGCAATTGCGCCATCGGCTTGCCGACGAGGTTGGAGCGCCCGACGATCACAGCCTCACGCCCGGTGAGTGACGCTACGGTATCGCGCAGCAGCATGAGACAGCCGAGCGGCGTGCAGGCGACAGGGCCCGGCATGCCCAGCTGCAGCTTGCCGACGCTTTCCGGCGTGAAGCAGTCGACGTCCTTTTCCGGAGAGATCGCGAGGATGACCTTTGTGGAGTCGATGTGCGGGGGCAGCGGCAACTGCACCAGGATGCCGTGGATGGCCGGCTCGTTGTTCAGTCTCCCGATCAGCGTCAGCAGTTCGCCCTCGCTGACCGTCTCGGGCAGTTCGTATTTTTCCGAGTGCATGCCGACCTCGACGGTCTGCTTCGCCTTGTTGGCGACGTAAACCCGGCTCGCGGGATCCTCGCCCACGATCACGACGGCGAGGCCGGGCGTGACGCCGTGGTCGCGTTGCAGCCGCGCGACGTGTTCGCTGATCCGCACCCTGAGGCCCTCGGCATGGGCCTTGCCGTCGATGAGTGTCGCAGCCATCGGCACCTCGCATAATTTTCGCCGCCGATATACGCGCCAGGGGCGCTGATTGCTACCGCGGAGCCGGGGCTGCAATGGTGACGCCAGCCGCGTCAAGCGCCTCGCGCACCCGCCGGGCGATCGCGAGCGCGGCCGGATTGTCGCCGTGAAGGCAGATCGAGCGGGCGCCGGACTTGAGGACAGTGCCGTCGGCGGCGACGATTTCGCCGTCCAGGGCCAGCCGCACGCAGCGCTCGGCGACGGCCCCGGCGTCGTCGAGCACAGCCCCCCGCTCCGAACGCGGCACGAGAAGTCCGCTCGGCTGGTAGGCCCGGTCGGCATAGGCCTCGAGCTCCACCGGGAGCCCCACCGCCTCTGCGGCACGCACCTGCGCACTTGCATCGAGCGCGAGGACGATCATGTCGGGGTCCATCGCCTGGAGGGCGCCGAACACCGCGACGGCGAGAGGCAGTTCCTCGGCTGTCTGGTTGGCCAGCGCGCCGTGGAGCTTCACATAGGCGACGGGCACATCGAGCTGGTCGGCGATCGTGCGGATGAGGATCAGTTGCGAGCGCAACTGGCCGATGAGCTGGTCGAGCGGCATCACGAGCCGCAACCGGCCAAAGTTCGCAGCATCCGGATAGCTCGGATGCGCCCCGGCTCGCACGCCGCGTTCCCGGCAGAGTGCCAGCATGCGCCGGATCGTCTCCGGCGTGCCTGCGTGCCCGCCGCAGGCGATCGAGGCCGAGGAGACGATCTCGAGCAGCGCCTCGTCGTTGCCGGTTCCCTCGCCGAGGTCTGCGTTGAGATCGATCGTCGTCATCGTGCGGCCGGGCCCCGCGCCGCATGGGCCTTCTGCAGCGTCACCGGCGCGAACCGCACCTCCGTTCCCTGCCGCATCTGTACGAACCGGTCGAGGTCGGGACCGATGATGGTCGCGATGCGCGGATAGCCGCCGGTCGGCTGATGGTCGCGCAGGAGAACGATGGGCGTTCCGTCGCCGAGAATCTGGATGTCTCCCGGAACGATCGCATCGGAGACCAGCGATAGCGCCGCCGGCCCAGTGAAGACGCCGGCCGGGTCGGCCAGCCGGGCACCCATGCGGTCGACGTGCGGCGAGATGACGAATGCGGTCGATTCGAACCGCTCGCGCACCGAAGGCGCGATCAGGTCGGCATGAAGGCCCCAGAGGACGCGGATCGTTCCTCCGTGGTCATGCTCGGGCGCGGGGCTAGGCAGCGTGGGAGCCGAACCCGGCGCGACCGGCTCATCCTCGAAGATCAACCCATCCCCTGCCCTGAGCGCGCGGCCCTCGTACCCCCCGAGCCGCGCAATCGAGTTAGTCGAGAAGCTGCCCATTACAGGCAAAAGCGCGAGTTGCCGGTCGAAGCGAACATAGCCGTAGTTCCCCGCGGGGCCGGGCGTTATCGCGACCTCGTCTCCCGCCGTCAGCGCGAGTCGCTCCGGCCACGGCGCGGTCTCGCCGTTCAGCTTCAGAGTGAACGTCCCGCCGTCAACGGCAGCGCCGAGCGGCCCTTCCTCGACACGGAACGAGAGGCCCGCCGCGGTGAATTCGATCCCCGCAGGCGCCGCGCCGCCGAGCCACGCTCCCGCACGCTCGAATGCGCCGCGGTCCATCGGCCCGGACGCACTGACGCCGTGCCGCAACATGCCGAAGCGTCCCCGGTCCTGCACCGTGCAGAGCGGGCCGGCGCGGGTGATGACGATCGCGGTCACGTCGCCACCTCGAAGCGAACGATGTCGCCCGCGCGCAGTGACGTCGGCGGATCGGCGAGCGGCTGGAAATTGCGAAAACCCGTACGGCCGATGACATGCCAGCCGGTGGGAACGGCAGTCGCGGCAATCGCGGTCTGCCGCGCGGCAAAGAGCACCGTTCCCGCCGGCACGGACCGCCGTACCTCCCGCCGTCGCGGCAGTTCGAGCGTATCGGGATGGAAGCCGCAGTAGACGAAGCCGGGTGCGAATCCGGTCGCAAGTACCCGCAACGGCTTCGCGCCATGCTCCTCGATGAAAGCATGAGCCGTCATGCCGAGCTTTTCGGCGACCTCCTCGAGGTCCGGGCCTCCTGCGCCGCCGAACCAGACACGAATGTGATGCTCGGCAGCGGGTTCGAGGTCGCCATCCGGCGCGCCGAGCGCCAGCCGGACCTCCCCCGCCAACGCCTCGAAGCCGATCGCGGCGGAATCGTACCGGACGAGGACCGAGACGAGGTTCTGCGTGATCTCGGTTGCCCCGCGCGGCGGGTCGCTCTCGAGCGATCGAGCACACGCGATGGCGGCGCGGTTTGCCGCTTCGCTGAGCGTGGTCCCGAATTGCACGATCAGCGCACCGTCGCCCAGCGGGCGGATCAAAGGCGGGCCGGCGCGTGTCTGCGGGATTGTCATCGCGGCGCCGTGCATAGCAGCGCCACCGCGGCTTGACCACGCCCGCGCCGCCCCGTAGGGGCCAGCGCATGATCGAGATCGAAGGGCACGCCATCGTTTCGGCCGATGGCATGATCGCGGACGGGACCGGCGACATTCCGTCCAGCCTGCGCAACGCCGCCGACTGGCGCCAGTATCAGGCAGCGCTCGATCGTGCGGCGATTGTCGTTTCAGGCCGCCGCGGCCACGAGCGCCACCCCAATCCCGGCCGCCGCCGGCTCGTGCTGACCCGGTCGGTCGAGGCGCCGGCAACCGATCCGCGCGATCCGCTGGCGACGTTGTGGAACCCGGCTCGCATCGCCTTCGACGATGTTCTCGCGACTCTCGGCGTCACCCGCGGCATCGTCGCGATCACCGGGCTCTTCGATCTGTTCCTCGAGCGCTACGACCGCTTCGTCCTCAGCGAGAACCATCCGCTCGTCCTGCCGGGCGGGATACCCTGCTTCGCTGCCGGGCATCCACGCACCGTCCTCACGCAACAGGGCCTTCGCCCACGGCAGGTGGAACTCATCGACCGCACCGCAATGGTCACGACAACGGTCTGGGAGCGGGCACGCTAGCCCGCGCGTTACTGGACAGCCGTGGGGCGAATGGCTAGATCGCAGCCACGGGTAGGTGGCAGAGCGGTTGATTGCTCCGGTCTTGAAAACCGGCGAACGCGCAAGCGTTCCGGGGGTTCGAATCCCTCCCTACCCGCCAAGCACATTCTCGGATGGTGCAGCCCTAAGGCACCAGAACCGTCGAGCCGGTCGTTTCGCGCGCTTCCAGCGCCCGATGCGCCTTGTCGGCGTCCGCGAGGGCGAAGCGCTGGTTGATGTGGGGCTTCACGTCACCCCTGAGCACGGCGTCGAACAGCGCGGCGCCGGCCCGCCGAAGCTCTTCTGTCGTGCCGAAATACCAGGCAGTGGTCGGCCGGGTTACGTAGAGCGAGCCTTTGGAGGCGAGAATGCCGAGGTTGGGGATGGTCACGTAGCCCGAGGCATTGCCGAAGCTGACCATGAGCCCGCGCGGGCGAAGGCAATCGAGCGAGGGCTCGAACGTCACCTTGCCCACGCCGTCATAGACGACATCGACTCCGCGTCCGCCGGTCAGCTCCCTGATCCGCGCCGGAAAGTCCTCGCGCTTGTAGTTGATGACCCCGTCGCAGCCGTTGGCCTTGGCGAGCGCCACCTTTTCGTCGGAACCCGCCGTGCCGTAGACCGTCGCGCCGAGGGCGTGCGCCCACTGGCAGGCAATCAGGCCGACGCCGCCGGCGGCCGCATGCCACAGGATCGTCTCGCCGCGGGCGAGCCTATGGGTCTCGAAAATGAGGTAATAGGCCGTCATGCCCTTCAGCATCACGCCCGCCGCCGTTTCGTACTCGATGCCGTCAGGAAGCGGAATGGCCCGGCGGGCCGGCAGCAGCCGCTCCTCGGCATAAGCGCCCACCGGGTCGATGTACCCGACCCGGTCGCCGGCCTTGAAGTCGGTGACCCCTTCGCCCACCGCCGTCACCTCGCCCGCCCCCTCGTTCCCGGGAACGAACGGCAGGCTCATCGCGTAGAGCCCGGTCCGCTGGTAGACGTCGACGAAATTGAGCCCGATGGCATGGTGGCGCACCCGGATCTCCCCCGGGCCCGGATCGCCCACCTCCCGGTCCTCGAGCGCCATGACGTCCGGACCGCCATGCTCGCGAATGATGAAGGCGCGGCTCATTTCTTCGGCCTCGGCGCCGACTTGGGGCGCGCGCGGGCGCGACTGGATGGCGTAGTCTTGCGCTTGGGTGAAGCCAGTCTTGCTGCCGCGACGGCGGCTCCTGCGGCCAGGGGGTCCGTGCCGATTCCCGAGGCGGGGGAGCGTACCTTCTCCTCGGCTGCCTCCCGCCGGCTCCTGGCGAGAATGTTGACCGCTTCGACCAGAACGGAGAAGGCCATCGCCGAGTAGATGTAGCCCTTCGGAATATGGAACCCGAGGCCGTCCGCGACGAGCGATACGCCGATCATCAAAAGGAATGCGAGCGCCAGCATCTTGGTCGTGGGATGCCTGGCCACGAAATCCGCGATCGGCCCGGAGGCGACGAACATGATGCCGACGGCGACGATGACCGCGGCGATCATCACCTCGACGTGGTCTGCCATACCCACCGCCGTGATGATGGAATCGATCGAAAACACCATGTCGATAACGATGATCTGGGCAATGATCGCGCCGAAGGCGGCCGTGGCCTTCGCCCCGAGCGCCTCCTCGCCGTGCGGGCCCTCGATCGCGGTATGCATTTCGTGGGTCGCCTTGTAGACGAGGAACCCGCCGCCGGCGAGCAGGATGATGTCCTTCCACGATATGCCGATGCCCCAGATCTCGAACAGATCGTTGTCGAGCGCGATGATCCAGGAGATCACCAGCAGCAGCAGGATGCGGAAAATCAGAGCCAGCCCGAGGCCGAGGCGGCGGGCCCTGTCCGCCTGCTCCTTCGGCAGCCGCGCCACGAGCACCGATATGAAGACGATATTGTCGATGCCGAGTACGATCTCCATCACGGTGAGAGTGAGGAATGCCGCCCAGACATTGGGGTCGGCGAGTAACTCGAACATCGGCAGCTCCCTTTGGGGTGAGCAGGTAATCTAGGTGCACGGCCGGCGGGTTGGAAGTGCCGGAACAAGCCGATCCACGGTGCGGTTTTTCAGCGCAGCGTCGATCAGGGGCATGAACGCATCGCCCGCGGACTGGTTTGAAGCACCGGTGAGGACTAGCCTAAGTGCTTAAAACGACGCGAGGATGGTGTCATGGACGCTTTCACTCCGGTTCCGGCACTGATCGGCGGTTTGCTCATCGGACTCGCCTCGGCGCTGTTGTGGATCGGCAACGGCCGGATCGCCGGCATATCGGGAATTTTCGGGCAATTGCTGCCGCCCGCGCGGACGGTGCTGTGGCGTGTCGTCTTTCTCGCGGGCCTCGTCGGCGGCGCTTGGCTCGCCGCCCTGCTCCTTCCCGGGCTGGGCGTCGGCGGAGCCGGCGGGGAGCCTGCGAGGCTGGTCGAGCCGCCGGCAGCCTGGGGCCTCGGCTCGCCGCTCTGGATCGCTATTGCCGGCCTCCTCACCGGTCTCGGCACGAAGATCGGTAACGGCTGCACGTCCGGGCACGGCATTTGCGGCCTCGCGCGGCTCTCGCTTCGCTCGGTGGTCGCGGTCGGGGTCTTCTTCGTGGTCGCGATCGTGACGGTCACCGTCACGGGAGTCGTGTGATGGCCAGCAGCAACAGCTTCCGCATCCCCTATCTGGCCGTCGCGGCGGTCAGCGGGCTTCTGTTCGGCGCTGGGCTCTACGTCTCCCAGATGGTCGACCCCTACAAGGTGCTGCGCTTCCTGGATTTCACCGCCATCCCGAGCGGCGGATGGGATCCGAGCCTCGCCTTCGTAATGGGCGGCGGACTGATCGTCATGTTCGCCGCGGTCCGGTATGCGCGCGGCCGCACGGGCCCTCTGTTCGATGTCCGTTTCCACGAGCCCGAGTTCCGGAAGATCGACGCCCGCCTGATCGGCGGATCGGTGCTCTTCGGCATCGGCTGGGGCATGTCGGGCATCTGCCCCGGCCCGGCGATCTCGCTGATCGCCTTCTGGCCTGAGCATCTTGCCATTTTTCTGATCGCGCTGTTCGCGGGCTCCTACGCCGGAGCTTTCGTCATGCCGGGCAGCAGCGAGAAGCGCCTGGCCCTGGCGCGGTGAGCGGGCCCGACGCCATCGTCGTCGGCGGCGGGCTTAATGGGCTCGCCGCGGCCGTGGCGGTGGCCCGGGCCGGCCTTGACGTCGTCCACGTGGCGCCCAGGGCGCCGCCCGATCGACGTACCTCGGCGCTGATGGGCCCAAGCGTTGAGTTTCTGCGCTCCGCCGGACTGATCGAAGATCCGGAGGAGATCGGAGAGCGGCTGGTCCGTATCCGGATCATCGATGCCACGAACCGGCTGCTACGCGCGCCCGAAACCCTGTTCGACGCGACCGAGTTCGGCCTGCCGGCCTTCGGCTGGAACTTTCCCAACGTAAAGCTTGCCGAAGCCTTCGAAAGCGTGCGGGCATCGCTGCCCAATCTCGCTCTTCACGAGCAGCCCGCCGCCGGGGCCCGGCGCGGGGCGGCGGGTGCCTGGCAACTCACGCTCGGCGACGGCACGACGCTCGAGGCCCCGCTGCTGGTCGGAGCCGACGGAAAGAAGTCGATGGTTCGCGCCGCGGCGGGGATCGGCACGCGGGAACACCGGTTCGGCCAGTCCGCTCTGGTTGCCGACCTCGAGCTCGGCCGCCCGCTCGAGGGGACCTCGGTCGAGTTCCACTATCCGCGCGGGCCGTTCACGCTGGTACCCGCCGCCGGCAACCGCGCCAACCTTGTCTGGATAGACGATGCCGATGTGCTGGAGCGGGCGCGAGACAGCGGCGAAGAAGGGCTGCGCCGGCTGCTGCTGGACAAGTCTCAGCGGCTGTTCGGGACGGTTCGGCCGCTGACGCCCGCCTTCGTCTTTCCCCTGTCGACGCTGAGTGTCAACCGCGCCGGGCGCGACGGTGCGGTTCTGGTGGGCGAGGCCGCCCATGCCTTCCCACCCATCGGGGCGCAGGGCCTCAACCTCGGCCTCCGCGACGTGGCCGATCTCGCCGCGAGCCTCGGCGACGTCGACCTCGCCAGCGCGGACTGGGCGGTGCGGGCAAGCGACTCCTACGCGGCGCGACGTGCCGGCGATCTCGGCCGGACCGGAGCCGTCGTCGATGCGCTGTTCCGCTCGCTGCTGTCCGACCTGCTCCCTGCCCAGGCCGTGCGGGCGGCAGGTCTCTGGGCCCTCAGGGCGCTCCCCGCCTTGCGCCGGCAGGCCTTCGACATCGGCATGGGCGTCCGCTGACCCCAATAGCAATGGGGGCGCCGAAGCGCCCCCTGATCCTCACCTTGTCCGCTACTCGGCGGGGGGTGTTTCGGTCCCCTCTTCCGGCGCAGGCGTTTCCGCTCCCCCGCCGAGCTGGCGGCGCAGTTCCTCCGCCCGATCCTGAAGCTGCTTCTCGAGCGCCGACTGGCCGGTCTCCTGCTCCCGCAGCTCGTCGAACGTCAGCGCTTCCTCGCTGTCGTAGACGGCGGTGAACCCCGCGAGATTGATCTCGACGATGAGGTCGCGGATCGTCTGGCCCGGGTCTGCCGAACGCGCCTTCGCGATGAGCTTGAGGATGGCGCCCTTCTTGAGGCTGTTGACGTAGGCCTCGTTGATCACGAGCTGCGTTGCGCAGGCCTGCGGATCGCAAAGCATGTAGGGCACGCGGACGGGCTTGTTGTTGTCGATCTGCCAGAGCAGGTCGAAAGGCAGCAGCACGCCGAGCGGCACCGCGGCAACCGCCTGCAGCCGGCTTTCCTCACCCGGATCGTCTTTCAGGAGGAAGGAGCCGAGGAACTGTCCATTGGCCACGACGACCTGCCTCATTATGCAGGCCTTCTGGCCATTCTCGAGCGGCTCGCAGACCTTGAGCCAGTTGTCCGAGGGATTGCGGGGCGGCGCCTCATCCGTTACGGCCGCCTCGGTTGTCGTTGCCTCCCCCTCGGACTCGGTCTCCTGAGCGAGCGCCCCGATGGGCAGCATCAGCGCGGCGACGGCGAATCCGGCCACAACGATGTTCTTGAGGTTCATTGGGTTTCCTTGGAGTTCCCTGGGACCGCGGCGACCCCCGCCGCCCGTTTCTTTGTCGCCCTTCAATGGGCGAAATCCGGCAATAACATGACGTTTGGAGCTTGGGCAAAAGCTTTATCCGGCGAGTGTTGCGACCTCGCCGCTCGCCTCGGCGAGCCTCGCCATCCGGCTGAGAATCGCCGCCGTGCCCTTGAGTCGAGCCTCCGGCGTGGGCCACTCGCGCGCGAAGACAAGCTTCTGGTCGGGCTTGAGCCGGGCATGCATCGCCGGATCGGCGACGAGCTGCACGAGGCCGGCGGGATTGGGAAATTCGTTCCTGCGCAGCGTGACGACCGCGCCCTTGGGGCCAGCCTCGACCTTCTCGACATTCGCCTGGCGGCACAAGGCCTTGACGAGGATGACCTTCAGCAGCGCCTCGACTTCTGCCGGAAGCGGCCCGAAGCGGTCGATCAGTTCGGCGCCGGCGGCATCAATTTCGCGTGCGTCGGCAAGATCGCCCAGCCGGCGGTAGAGCTGCATCCGGAGTTGCAGGTCGGGCACGTAATGCTCGGGGATCATCACCGGCATGCCGAGCGAAATCTGCGGGCTCCATTCGC
>CAYRNE010000086.1:0-9399 GCA_964425245.1 uncultured Devosia sp. | reverse complement strand
CGCATCTGGTCTTCGGCCGGAAGCTGCTCGACCGCATGTCGGCAGAACGGATCGCGGAACGGGCGGTCAAGGCGCGCGCGACAGGCCTGGCGCTCCTCAGCGAGAACGCGTTGAGGGCGCAGCTCGGGCAAGAGAAGCGCGTTGCCGAGGCGTCGGTGTCGCGGCAATCGCTCATCGAGCAGTCGCGGCTCGACGGCGAGACCGTGGATCTCCTCACCCTGTTCGATTGCTTCGAGTGCCACGAAGAACCCTACTCCTTCCGCGACGTCATCCTCGCCCGCAAGTACCAGGGCCTTCTCGCCGCGGGGACGAACTGGGCCGACATCGCGCGCTCGATCCATCGCGCCGGCAACGTCACCTCGCTGACGGCCCGCGCGCTGCATGGCGACGGCAAGGCCGTGTACCTGAAGGATGGCGAGCGGCTCGCCGAGCTCGACGGTCAGGGACTGCTGCCGTTCGACCGGCACGATGAGGAAGACGCGGGCGCCAACGAGCTGTTCGAAGCCGCCGACGCCGCCGAGCAGGAGGGCGACTATGTCCGCGCGGCCGAGCTCTACGGCCGCTATCTCGCGATGGCCCCGGCCGACCCGGTCGCCGCCTTCAACCGCGCCAATTGCCTGCGGGCCGCCGGCATGCGGGACGAGGCTGCGGCCGCCTATACTCTGGCACTGAAGCTCGACCCGGGCTTCGCCGAGGCCTGGTTCAATTTCGGAACGCTGCTCGGCGACATGGGCAAGACCTCGCAGGCGCGGACGCATTTCGAGCGGGCGATCGCGCTCGATGCGGATTACGCCGACCCGGTCTATAACCTCGCCGCGCTCGAATACGACGCCGGCAATCTCGCCGAAGCGCGGCGCTGGTGGTCGCGCTATCTCGAACTCGACTCCGACTCCGAATGGGGGCGGAAGGCGGCGCGCGCCATCCGCCTCGTCGACATGACGCTCAACGCCGAGCGGAAGCGCGGCGCATGACGGACTTCCTCTTCGACGGCCCCGCGAAAGCGGCGGTGACCTTGCTGCTCGCGCATGGCGCCGGCGCGCCGATGGATTCGGGCTCGATGACGGCCGCGGCGACCGCGCTCGCGGCGGAAGGTTTGCGCGTGGCCCGGTTCGAATTCGGCTACATGGCCGCGCGCCGTCACGGCGAACGCCGTCCGCCGCCGAAGGCCGAAACCGTGATGCCCGAGTACATCGCGGCGATCGACGCACTGAAGGCGCAAGGCAAGCTGATCATCGGCGGAAAATCGATGGGCGGCCGCGTCGCCTCGATGATTGCCGACGAGATGCACGCGGCGGGCAGGATCGCGGGGCTCGTCTGCCTCGGCTATCCCTTCCACCCGATGGGCAAGCCCAACCAGCTCCGCACCGCGCATCTTGCGACGCTGGCCTGCCCCGCGCTCATCGTCCAGGGCACGCGCGACATCATGGGCACGCGCGACGAGGCCGCCGGTTACGAGCTGAGCAAAGCGATCGAGATGCTCTGGCTCGAGGACGGCGACCATGACCTCAGGCCGCGCAAGGCGGTCTCAGGCTTCACCGCGGCCGGGCACATGAAGACGATGGCGGCGCGCGTCGCGGCGTGGGCCAAGGAGCTGTGAAGCTCGCCACCTACAACATCAACAACGTCAACAAGCGGCTGGACGTCCTTCTCGCCTGGCTGGCCGCCACTACGCCCGACATCGTCTGCCTGCAGGAGCTGAAGGCCGCGACCCCCGATTTCCCGAAGGCCGCGATCGGGGCCGCGGGCTATGCCGCGGTGTGGCGCGGGCAATCGAGCTGGAACGGCGTCGCCATCCTCTCGCGCATCGGCGAGCCGGTGATGACGCGCGACCGGCTGCCCGACGACCCGGACGAGAAACAGGCGCGATACATCGAGGCGGCCGTTGCAGGGACGCTGGTCGGCTGCCTCTACGCGCCGAACGGCAACCCGCAGCCGGGGCCGAAGTTCGACTACAAGCTCGCGTGGATGGAACGCTTCATCGGGCACGCGGGCGAGCTGTTCGCCTCCGGCCTGCCGGTGGTTCTGGCGGGCGACTACAACATCGTGCCGACGCCCTTCGACATCTACGAAACGGCCTCCTACGACACCAACGCGCTCGTGCAGCCGGGTCCGCGCGAGCAGTACCGGCGTCTGCTGGCACAGGGCTGGACCGACGCGATCCGAAGGAAGCACCCCAGGGAGCAGGTCTTCACGTTCTGGGACTACATGCGCAAACGCTGGGAACGGAACGCGGGACTGCGGCTCGACCACGTCCTTCTGTCAAAGAAACTCGCACGCAGGCTCACCGATGCAGGCGTCGACCGCGAGGTGCGCGGCCTGCCCAACAGCTCCGACCACGCCCCGGCCTGGGTCGTCCTCAAGGACTGACGGCACGCCAAAGCAACAGGCGGCCAAGGATCCCTGCCCCTGCCCCGCGACGTGCGCACGCCTCACCCATCGCCACGCGGTGATCCGTGCGGGGCAGCGTGGCCCTCAGCTTCGGCGGAACGGGATCGAGCCCTGGTGCGTGCGGCCCTTGGTATCGGTGACGCGGAACTGCATCTTCAGAGACTTCGGCGAAACCGACATCGTGGAGGAGATATCGCCCTGGAGCGTCGTCATCTCGGTGACGAAGAGCAGCGTGGCCCCTTGCTGCTGGCCCGGCACGGTCTTTCCGCTCGAACTCGATTCGAACCGCCGCCGCTGGTCGTTGTAGCGGATCGTGCCCGAAAAACTCTGGCCCTGCGCATTCCCCGGCGCCGTGCAGCGGCCGGAGAAGTTGAGCCGCGAACCCGACGGCTTCATGACGACCCGACAGGCGACATTGCCGCCCTCTGGCCCGCTCACGTTGCCCGAGCCGACCCAGTCGCCCGCCAGCGAGTGAAGGTAGGCGATCTCGGCATCCCCGGCGAACGCCGCCGAACTCACGAGTAGCGCGGCGGCAGCGGCCGCAGCGCGAAGCAGCGAAGAAACACGGACCATGGCGAATCCCCCGACAGATTTAGCGGAGGGTGCGGAGGAAACGCCGCGCGATCAAGCGGCGCGCGTGCCCCATGAACACTTCTCTTGGGGGCCAGCGGCCCCCGCCGCGGCCGCGGAACTGGAGGCCGCGCCGCCCGCCGCGGGCGCGACCCTGCCTCAGCTCTTGCGGAAGGGGATCGTTCCCTGGCTGGTCGCGCCGGTCCTGTTGTCGACGAGCTTGAACTGCACCTTGATGGCGCTCGGCGAGAGGCTCATCGTCGAGGTGCCGGAGCCGCGGCGGTCGCTCTGGGCGGTCGTGAAAACGAGGCTGTTGCCGGACTTCTTGCCCGCAACGGTCTGGCCGCGCGAGCTCGATTCCCATTTACCGGTCCTCTCGTTGAAGCGGATCGAGCCCGAGAAGCTCTGCGCCCCGCCGCCGCCCGAAAGCGCGCAGCGTCCGGTAAAATTGACCTTGGAACCGGCGGGCTTGACGGTCAAACGGCAGGTGACGTCGCCGCCGTCAGGGCCGGAAATCTCGCCGCTTCCGCGCCAGTTGCCGACGAGGCGCTCGAGGAAGCGCAGTTCGGCTTCGCCGCCAATTGCGGCGGGCGCGACGGTGGGGACGAGCAGGAGCCCGGTGAGGGCGGCGGCAAGGGTTCGGTTAACGAGGCGCATAATCATCCGTCCGGTTTTGGAGCGATTTCCTGGCATTTGCGGGCAAAGCTTGGCCTTAACAAGGCAGGTTGGCCGCTGCATCGGCCAAAGCCGGAACGATCGCGCCATCGTTAGGGTTCGATCGGGGGACAAGGGGCCGGCAGGATGCGGGCCTCAGCCGGAACCTGGAGCGGCCGCAGACCGTTCTGAAGCCAGAGGAGGGCTCCCATGCTTCAGCTTCTGGTCATCCTTGTCATCGTCGCTCTGGTCGCCGGCGCACTCGGCTGGACCGGGATTGCCGCGGGAGCGGCCGGGCTGGCCAAGATCGTCTTCTTCATCATGCTCATCGGCATCGTGCTGATGCTCTTGCTCGCCTTCTTCGGCGTGTTCGTCCTGATCTGAGGTCGGCCGGGCTTATTCTTCCGGCTCGGTCGTGAACAACAGCGGATAGCCTTCTTTGCGGGCCATCTCGGTTGCGCGCGTCGCCTTGGTTTCGGCGATCTCCTGCGTGAACACCGCGACGACGCAGCTGCCCTTCGTATGCGCCGTGATCATCACCCGGTGCGCCTGGTCCTCGCTCAGGCGAAATTCGGCCTTGAGCACGCGCACGACGAATTCGCGCGGGGTAAAGTCGTCGTTGAGCAGGATCACCTTGTGCAGCGGAGGCCGGGCCGTCTTCTGCCTCACCTTGGGGCGCGGCTTGGTATCGACGCCGGGAGGCGTTCCGGTGGTTGACATCGGGTCCACTCCGGAGCTTGGGCGGCAGCGATCCTAGCACGGATGGCACCCCCCTGTGCACCTGCCGGAACGCCCCGCGCGGCGCTTGCGATCCTTCGGTCGCCGTGAAATGTTCGGCGGCGTCACGCGAGGACAGCAATGGCAGAAACCGTGGCCCAGGGCCGGATCGCGAAGGTCGAATTCACCGGCACACGCAGCGACCTGTTCGGGCTGTTGTTCCGCGGCTATCTGTTGATGCTCCCGACGGTCGGCATCTATCGCTTCTGGGTAACCACGGCGAAACGCCAGTTCTACTGGCAGAACACCGTGCTCGACGGCGAGCCCCTCGAATATACCGGCAATGCGCTGCAGTTGCTCATCGGCTTTCTGTTTGCGGTAGCTTTCTTTCTGCCGGTCTATCTCGCCTTCTTCTATCTTTCGACCCAGTCGCCCGATATCGCGATCGCCGGCTACGCCATCATCGCCGCCGTTATCTGGTTCCTCATGGGGTACGCGATCTACCGGGCCCGCGACTTCCGCCTGTCGCGGACGCTGTGGCGCGGCATCCGCTTCAACCAGCACGGTAACGCCTGGGCTTACGCGCTGCGCCGGTTTCTCTGGTCGATCGCGATGATCGCGACTCTTGGCCTGCTCTATCCGGCAATGGCGAGCAGTCTGTGGCGCTACCGCTTCGACAACACCTGGTACGGCGACCGGCAGTTCCGCTGGACGGGAACCTGGAAGACTCTCGCCGCCCCCTACTACATCAGTTACTTCGCCATTGCGGCCGCGATCGGCGTCGGTCTCGCTGTCGCCGCAGCGACGCCATCGGTTTACGTCGACGGCGTCGCCTTGCCGGGGCCCGCCAGCTGGCTTTCGATCATCCTGGCTGCACTGGCCGTGCTGCTCTGCTGGTTCTATTACCGTTCGCGCGAGGCGAGCCGAATGTTCTCGGCGGTACAACTCGGTGAATCGCGGGCGATCGTAAAGGTCCGCGCCCGGGCACTGCTGGGCCAGTTCTTCCTCTATGTTCTCGCCCTGTCGGGTGCTGCGCTGCTGATGCTGGCCGTCGCCGGCATTCTCCTTGCGGGTCTCATCGGCGAAACGGCTTCGGGGATCGAGGGTAATTTCGCGGTGGACCTGGCCCAGTTTGCCCGCTCCAGCTGGGTCGTGGTCGCGGGGCTGATCCTCGGCTATCTCGTGATCTTCGGTTGTTTCGCGCTGCTCGGCGAAGTGTTCCTCGGCTACGGATACTGGATGCTCGTCGCACGCGGAGCCTCGTTCACCCAGGCCGACAGTCTCGCCTCCGTCCGTGCTTCCGGCGAAGACCGGGCGATCGGTGGCGAGGGACTCGCCGATGCGCTGAACGTGGGGGCCTATTGATGGACGTCGCCGGCCGCTTCCACGATGGTCACGTCGCCGAAGTGCGCGACGTCGTCTGCCGGATCGATGCAGCGGCGCCGGGTATTCTCCTCATCGCCGACCGCGGGACAAACGAGGAGATCGCCCGCTGGAACGCCGACGATGTCTTTCCGCTGCATGCCCGCAAACACGAGGTCCGCGTGGGCGTTCTCGGCCAGCCGCCTGGCGCGCGCCTCGCGGTTCGCGGCTACGAGGCCTCGCGCAATCTCCACGCCATGCTCCCGGCGCTGGACCGCCAGCACCGCACCGAGCGCGGCCGCCAGTTCCGCGCGCTCGGACTCGCGACAGCCGCGCTGGTTTCGGTCGTCTTCGCCTATATCTACGGCGTGCCGCTCATCGCACGGAACATCGTCGCGATGGTGCCGCCGCAATGGGAAGAGCGGCTCGGCGAGACGGTGGTCGCGCAGATCACCGAGGCGTTGCAGGCCGAAGCCGGGTTCGAGGTCTGCGACCCCGATCCGGACAGCCTCGCCAACCGTGCCATCGCGCGCTTCGCGGCGAGCGCCGTCGAGGGTACCGGGACGCCTTTCCGTCCGGACATCAAGGTGATCCGCACCGCGATCCCCAACGCCTTCGCCCTGCCGGGCGGCCACTCGTTCTACTTCTCGGCGCTGCTCGAGCTGACGGAAAGCCCCGACGAATTCGCCGGCGTCATGTCGCACGAACTGGGCCACGTGGTTCACCGCCACGGCATGGAGCAGCTGGTCTCGACCTCTGCGACGGGTCTGCTCATCGGCTTCATCCTCGGCGACATGACCGGGCTCTCCGTAGCCGGCGGCATCGGCGCCGCGCTCATCGACAGCCGCTTCTCCCGCGAGGCGGAGCGGGAAGCCGACCGCTTTGCGGCGGACGTGGCAAGGCGCATGGCGTTCCAGCCGGCGGGCCTCGCCCGGCTGCTCGAGCGCGTCGCCGGGGACGACGAAATGACCGAGGCGCTGGCGCTGCTCAGCACGCATCCGCTCACCTCGGAACGCCGCGCGGCGCTCGAAGCGCTGACGGTGACCGATCCGTCGCTGGAGCCGCCCTTTACCGAGGCGGAGTGGCACGCCATCAAGACGATGTGCGACGCCACGGCCGCGGGCGCGTCCCGGTCGGCCCCGCCGCCCGGCAAGACGCAGAAGAACGGGTAGCCGCGGCGGCGCATGCGTATTCTCATCCGCACGTCGAAATGGGCGATCTGGGCACGCCGTTTCGCCAGCCTGGCCGTTCCGCTTGCCGTCATCCCGGTGTTCCTGCACCGCGAGCGCCTGATCACCAGCACCGATTTCAACATCATCGAGATCGTCGCGATGACGGTCGCGGGGATCGGTCTGTTTCTCTCGCTCGGCGCCTTCGCACGGCTCTGGGTCACCGGCGACCAGGGCTGGGGCAAGGCTGCCGTCGGTTTCGTGCTGAGCGTGCTCTGCCTCGCCCCGCTCGGGCTGATGCTGCTGCTCTCGCTGCAATATCCCGCGGCCGGCGACGTGACGACGGACCCCGCCCAACCGCCCGGCCTCGTGAGCCAGATTCCCGTCCGGACCATCGGCCCGGACGACAGGACGGCGCTGGCGGCGGCCTTCCCGAACGCCCGCAACCGCACCTATCCCATCGAGGCGGCGCAGATGTACGCGCTCGTCGATGCACTGGTCGCAGCGCGCGGCTGGGAGCCGCGGGCGAGGCGCGAACCGCAGACGCCGCTTGCCGAGGGGCAGATCAACGCGGTGGCGACGACCCTGCTCGGCTGGCGCGACGAAGTCGCGATCCGCATTCAGGGCGATCCACAGGGCTCGATCGTCGCGATGCGCTCGGCCTCGCTGTCGCCCGGCCCCGACCTTGGCGAGAACGGCCGCCGCATCGAGGAATTCCTCGCAGCGCTCGATGCGCGGGTAACCGAACTGCTGCGCGCGGTGCCCACCGCGCCCGCGACCGAACCCGAGGACGATTCGGGTGCGGAACCGGAGGACGGCGACGCCGCGGAATAGGCTAGAACGCAGGCGAAAGCCGCGGGCCCAGGAGCCCCTGCCTGAGCCCGATCCTTCCCGTCTGGGCCAGGTACTCCGCATGGGCGATCAGCGTCATCCTCGCCGCCGGCACGAGCTGCAGCTCGAGCTTGGGGTAGATCGCACGCCGCAGCGCGCCGATGCTGCGCGCGCCTGCCTTGACCGCGCGGACCACCTGCTCGTTGCGCAACTCGCGATGCATGAGCAGCCGGTGCGCGGCCTGGGGACCGTCCGCGATCGGTCCGCCATGCGCAGGCAGGTATCGGCGATAGGAAAGCGCCGCCAGCTTGCGCAGGGACGCAAGATAGGCCGCCATCGAGCCGTCCGGCACCGCGATCATGGTCGAGTTCCAGCCCATGACGTGGTCGCCGGTGAGGAGGTCCGGCGTGCCGGCGATGCCGAAGCAGAGGTGATTGGCGCAGTGGCCGGGCGTCGCGATGACCTCGATGCGGAGCCCACCGATCTCCACTGTCTCGCCGTCGGCCAGCGCCCTGTCCGGTGTCAGCGCCTCGTCGCTCTCCCCTCGCACCCAGTCGCGCTCGAAAGGGCGCCGCCGGCGGCTGGGCCGATGGCGTCCTTCGAACCAGAGCGGCGCGCCCAAATCGGCCGCGAGCCGGCGTGCGAGGTCACTGTGGTCGCGATGCGTGTGCGTCAGGAGGATCGCCTCGACATGGCGGTCGCCGACATGGTCCAGAATCGCACGGCGGTGGCGCTCGTCCGCCGGACCCGGATCGACGATGGCGAGCCGGTCGTGCCCAAGAACGAAAGTGTTCGTGCCCGTGAATGTGAAGGGCCCGGCATTGGGCGCGGTAATCCTCACGATCCCGGGCGCGGCCGCGACGGGCGTCCCGGTCTGCGGATCGAACGCGGTATCGGGGCTGGGCAAAGGGGCGGCCATTGCGTGACGGGATGCCGGAGCTTAGAACGATCGGGTTTTCTCTCGGGCTCGAAGGGTAATGCAATGGCCGCGACCATGACCACACCGAACACCGTTCTCGGCAGGCTTTTGCCGAAGGAAGGCACGGCGAGGCTCGTCGCCAACCTCGCGATCGTCGTCCTGGGATCGCTGGTGCTGGCCGCGGCGGCGAACATCAAGGTGCCGCTGCCGCCCGTTCCGTTCAGCCTCGCGACGCTCGCGGTGGCGCTCATCGCCGGCGCCTTCGGCTGGCGGATCGGGGTCGCAACTGTCGCGCTCTACATCGCCGAAGGCCTCTCGGGCCTGCCCTTCTTCTCCAACGGAGGCGGCTGGGGCTACGTCTTCTCGCCCACCTTCGGCTTCATCGTCGGCTATCTGCCCATGGCCCTGATCATCGGCTGGGCGGCGGACCGCGGCGCGGCGCGTTCCGCGGTTCGGCTCTTTGGCTGGATGCTGCTCGCCGACCTCGTCGTCTTCGCCTTCGGCTTCGCGTGGCTGCTGGCCGTCGCCAACATGATCCTCGGCGCTGGCGGCGCGCTTCCCACATGGCTCGCGAGCGGCGACCTGATGACGGTCGGCTGGAATGCGGCGGTGCAGCCGTTCCTTCTTTGGGACGTGCTTAAGATGGCGCTCGCCGCGCTGACCGTCTCGGGGATCTGGGCGCTGGTGCGGCCCCGCGCCTGATCCGGGGCGAGGAATAAAAAGGCCTGTCCCTCGCGGGGCCGGCCTTCTCATTGGTCGGAGTAGCGTGATTCGAACACGCGACCCCCT
>CAYRNE010000085.1:0-9459 GCA_964425245.1 uncultured Devosia sp. | reverse complement strand
TCGTCCTCGGCGAAACGGATGTCGTGGAGCGCGCTGTCGAGGCCGATCTCGGCGAGGCTATCGAGGTAGAGTTGCTGGATGTTCTCGGGCGACGGCTTCAGGATGACCTGGAACTGGTAATAGTGCTGCAGCCGGTTGGGATTGTCGCCATAGCGGCCGTCCTTGGGCCGGCGCGAGGGCTGCACGTAGGCGCAGTTCCATGGCTTCGGCCCGAGGGATCGCAGCGTCGTCGCCGTATGGAAGGTGCCCGCGCCCATCTGCATGTCGTAAGGCTGGAGAATGACGCAGCCCTGGTCCGCCCAGTAGCGCTGAAGCGTCAGGATCAGCCCCTGGAACGAGTTTCTCGGGTCCATGTGCGGCGGCAGGGCGTCAGGCATGCGGCGAGTCCAGCGTGGGAAGGCGCGCGGAACCTAGGTTCTGCCCGCCTGCCGGTCAACGGCCCGGCAGGCCCCAGAGTGCCGCGGCCCAGCCCGGCAGTGCCCGCAGCGCAAGTTCGAAGCGCTGACGGTCAACGTGGGCGAGAACGGCCCGGGCGACGCAGGCAACCGCATCGTCCGGCGCGAAGTTGTGGTGCCGCCCATGGGACCGCACGTCGCGCAGCAGGCTCTCGCCGTCGATCTCTCTGACGACAGGCTGGTCGGCCCGCCAGTCCTCAACGAACATGGCGCGCAGCAGCGGCGGCAGCGCGTCGGCGAAAAGGAGGGCTTCGGCAATGGTCAATCTACGCCGAAAAGCGCGAAAGACGCCGGTCGCGGTGTGATAGGCCTGGTGCGTGGTCTGGTGATCGCAGAAGGTGCGAACGTCGATAAGGAAGGCCTCGAATTCCGCCGAAGCCAGGGCGTATTCGCGCGGAACCGTCACTCGTCCCTCTTGTCCGGTGGGCGGAAGGTTCCGTCCTTGTCGCGCTCCAGCGTTATTACGTCGGGCCGCTGGCGTTCGCGCAGGTCGCGTTCGCGGCGCAGCCGCAACGTCTCGGCATCCTGCGACTTGATGGCACCCTTCCAGTCGCGCCAGATGCGGCGCGCGCCGAAGAAGAGCATCGCACCGATGACCAGAATAACGAGCACGCGCAGGAAAACGGCACTCATGCGCTAGAGCCCGAACCGCGACCAGAGCGCACGGTCTTCGATCGCCGCGATAACGTCGGAAGCCAGCTCGCTGCGCGCGGGAAAACCAAACGCCGGCATCGAAAGGAGCGGCCGGCGCGGCGCGATGAGCTTGAGCTTCACGTGCTCGCCGTAGCGCTGGCGCAGCGTCGCGCGGAGGTCGCCGACGCCATCGACCAGACCGAGCGTTGCGCCGCGCACGCCGCTCCAGAACTCACCGGTGAAGAGTTCGTCATCGCTCGCCCTGAGCTTGCCCGCACGGCGGGTCTTCACAAAGTCGATGAAGACCCGGTGGACGTCGAGTTCGAGCGCCTTGATGCGCTCGACGTCCTCGGGTTTTTCGGGAAGGAAGGGATCGAGGGTCGATTTGCTCTTGCCGGCAGTATGGACGCGCCTTTCGACGCCGAGCTTCTCCAGCGCCCCGACGAAGCCGAAGCCCGCGTAGATGACCCCGATCGATCCGACGATCGAGGAGGGATCGGCAATGATTTCGTCGCCGGCGACCGCGATGAAGTAGCCGCCCGAGGCGGCGGCATCCTCAACGAAGACCAGCACCTGCTTGCCGTTTTCGGCGGCAAGGTCGCGGATACGCTTGGCGATGAGGCGCGACTGGACCGGCGAACCGCCGGGAGAGTTGACGACGAGGGCGACGGCCGGGGCGGACTTGAGCGCGAAGGCGCGCCGCAGGAGCGGCTCCACCGCCGCGATGTTGAGCCGGCCGGGGCGCTGTTCGGCCGCGATCACCCCCTGGAGCCGGACGACGGGGATCGTCGGGCCGCGCCCGCCGAACAGGCCGCGCAGCCAGGAGAAGAACCCGGATTTCTCGTTGGTCGGCATGGCGCTCCACGTGCGGTCGGCAGTGATTTAGGGCGGCACGCCGGGTTTTACCAGTCAAGCGCCGCCCGGCCGCGGAAGATCGCCTCGAACTCGGGCCGGAAGGATCGGCCCTCGGCCTCATGCAAGGCACGCGAGGCGAAGAGGCTCGCGGGCGCCTTCGACCCCTTGATCCCTCGGACGAGGACGCGGCTCGCCGGTTGTCCTTCCCGCGGGCAGAGCGGCAGAATGGCAATCCCCCCGAAGCGGCGGCCGAAGGCGGCAAGAAGGGCCGGCAGACCCGGGGCCGGATAGATGAAGATCGCCTCCCCGCCCGGTGCGGCATGCGATGCGGCGGCCTTGACCCATTGCTCGAGGGTGCCCGCCTGCATCCGCCGCGCGGCATCCCGCTCTCCGGATGCTGCCGTTCCGCCGCCCGAATCGAAGAAGGGCGGATTGGCAATGACCGTTGCGAAATGGTCGGATGGCAGCCCGGCCCGCGCGCGGGTCCGGCCCGGCGCGGTGACGTCCAGCACCAGAAGGCGCGCCCTCCCCTCGAAGCAGTTCTCACGAAGGTTCAGCGCCGCAATGGCGGCGATCCCCGCGTCGGCTTCGACGAGCGTCGCCGCGGCCGCCGGGCGATGCGCGAGGGCAACGAGACTGGCGGTGCCCGCGCCGGCGCCGAGATCGAGAATGGCCCCGGGATTCGCCCGCACCGCCGCGCCGAGCAGCACCGAGTCGAGTCCCGCGCGAAAGCCCGCGGCAGGCTGCGACACAATCAGCCTGCCGTCGAGAAAGGCGTCGCGCGTAAGCGTTTGTTGTTTTACAAAATTGGGGGCCTGGTCTAGGGACATCGCACCTTCGGGCCGGTTCCGACCCAGTATAGGACGGGGCGCGGTCACCTCAAACCGAGGACGACATGGCGATATCGGCAGCAGCGACGAGACCCGCGGCAGGCGCCGGAGCGCTCGACCGGCTTCTGGCCCAGACACATGAGGATATGCAGCGGGTCAATGCGCTCATCCTCGAGCGCGCCGAATCGCATGTCGAAATGGTTCCCGAACTCGCCCGCTATCTGATCGAGGCGGGCGGCAAGCGGCTTCGGCCCATGCTGACGGTCGCCGCCGCCCAGGCCTTCGGCCGGTCCAACGGCGAGCACATCCGGTTCGCGGGCGCGGTGGAGTTCCTCCACAATGCGACGCTGCTGCACGACGATGTGGTCGACGAGAGCGAGCGGCGGCGCGGCCGGCCGGCTGCGCGGGTCATCTGGGGCAATCAGGCAAGCGTCCTCGTCGGCGATTTCCTGCTCGGACAGGCGTTCATGATGATGGTCGAGACCGCCAACATCGGCGCGCTCGAGGTCATCGCCAACGCCGCAACCATCATAGCCGAAGGCGAGGTGTACCAGCTGGCCAAGGCCAGGGACCTCGCCACCTCCGAAGCGGAATACGAGGAGATCATCGGCGCAAAGACCGCCATGCTCTTCCAGGCCGCGACCGAGGTCGGCGCGATGGCGGGCGGGGCGGACGAGACAGGCCGCCGCGCCCTTCGGGACTTCGGGCGCGAACTGGGGCTCGCATTCCAGCTTGTCGACGACGTCCTCGATTATCGCGGCGAGAGCAACGCCATGGGCAAGAACACGGGCGACGACCTGCGCGAGGGAAAAATGACCCTTCCGGTGATTCTGACGCTCGCCGACGCCAATCCCGCCGAGCGTGAGATCATCGTTGCTTCGCTCGGGAAGGCGGACGCGACGGACACGGCGCTGCACCAGGTCGTCGGCATCATGGATCGCCACAGGGCCCTGCAGCGCACCGCGGCGAAGGCCGCACTGCACGTCGAGCGCGCCCGGGCGGCCCTCGACCCTCTGCCGGCGGGCGAGACCAAGACGCTGCTCGCCGACATC
Organism: uncultured Devosia sp.; assembly: GCA_964425245.1. Classification (GTDB taxonomy): domain Bacteria; phylum Pseudomonadota; class Alphaproteobacteria; order Rhizobiales; family Devosiaceae; genus Devosia_A. Next base: position 5,634 of record CAYRNE010000085.1, on the reverse strand, counting down.
GCCGAGTTCTACCTCGACCGCGCGAGCTAGGCTTCGCCGGAACCAAGCGGCGGGTCACTCGTTGGCCCGACACGCATCCACGAGGTGAGGCCAATGCACCTGCCGCCGGTCGATCCTGATCCGGGGCCGAATCCCGGCCCGCCGCCCGGGCCGCCGCCGGTGCCCGATCCGACGCCGGGGCCGCTTCCCGAGCCGTTTCCGCCGCTGCCGCCGAAGCCGACGGACCCCGATGTCCCGGACATTCCGCCAGGGCGCGATCCCTTCCCCGGCCGGGAGGAACCACGCGCCGGCGGCGCGAGGGGCATGGCAGGGAACACATGACCGAAAACCACATTGTCGCTGTTGCGGGGTACACGCAACAACAGGAAAGCGACAATGATCAAGAACAGGCTACTGGCCAGCGTTGCAGCCGCCGCACTGCTCATTGCGGCCCCCATCAGCGCTGGATCGATCGGCCTCGGAACAACCGCGGTACAGGCGCAGGACGTCTCGGTCAGTTTCAGCATCTTCTTCGATGAGCTGGAGCCGCATGGCGTTTGGGTGAAGCACCCACGCTATCGCTATGTCTGGTGTCCCGAGGTCGACGTGCGATGGCGGCCGTATACGAACGGACGCTGGATCTATCTCGCCGACTACGGCTGGTATTTCGCCTCCGACGAGCCATTCGCATGGGCCGTCTATCACTATGGCCGCTGGTACGATGACGACGAACTCGGCTGGTGCTGGGTCCCGGGCCGCAACTGGGCTCCCGCCTGGGTCAGCTGGCGGCGGAGCGACAGGTTCGTCGGTTGGGTGCCGCTGAAGCCCGAAGAGGATGGCTTCCAGATTTCCGTCGACGTCACGTTCCGCGACGACGACTATGATCGCGACGACTGGGTGTTCGTCCCTGTGGTCAACTTCATCGACATCGATCTCGAGGTGAACATCATCATCGTCGACGACGATGACGACGATGACGACGGCGATGATATCGACGTGATCTTCCAGGACACCGAGGTCGTTGGACCGGTGGTCATCGGGGACAACAACACCGTCATCAACAACGTCATCGATATCGACTTCATCCAGCAGGTGACCAACCAGGAAGTCACGGTGGTCGAGGCGACGGCGGTGACCGCTCCTGAAGAGGCCGGCGCCGACGTCGACGACGGCACGGTGGAAGTCTTCGCGCCGCAGCTCGAAGAGCCGACCGAGGAGGAGGCTCCTCCCGAGGCCGTCGAGCCCGAACAGGCCGAGGAGATGCTGCCGCAGGCCGAAGAGGCGGAGGACGGCGAGGCGGCTCCTGAAGACGAGGCGGCTCCCGACGAGGAAGCTGCTCCGGACGAGGCTGCTCCCCAGACCGAGTGCCCGGAAGGCCAGGAACTCGTCGACGGCCAGTGCGTGCCGGTAGAGGAAGCGACGCCAGCCGACGAGGAATCCGCTCCGGCCGAGGAAACGGCCCCTGCGGAAGAAGAGGCCGCTCCGGCGGATGAAGAAGCTGCTCCGGCCGAGGAAGAAGCCGCTCCCGCGGACGAGGAAGCCGCTCCGGCCGAGGAAGAAGCCGCTCCCGCGGACGAGGAAGCCGCTCCTGCCGAAGAGGAGGAGGCCGCCCCGGTGACCGAGTGCCCTGAAGGCCAGGAGCTCATCGACGGTCGGTGCGTCCCGATCGAGGAAGCTGCCCCTGCCGAGGAAACGGCGCCTGCCGAGCAGCCCGCTCCGGCCGAGGAACCGGCTCCAGCCGAGGAACCGGCTCCAGCCGAGGAAGCCGCGCCGGCTGAGGAAGCCGCCCCCGCCGAAGAGGCGGCTCCTGCGGAAGAAGCGGCTCCGGAGCAAGAGGCTCCTGCCCTCGATTGCCCTGAAGGCCAGGTGCCTTACGAGGGACGCTGCATCACCCTCGAAGAGGCCCGCGAACTCGGGATTGTCTCCGAGTAGCAATCCGGCCCGAAGAACGGCGGAGAGGCGGTGCGGAAGCGCCGCCTCTCCTTGCGTCTAGAGCAGCGGTGCGGCAGCGACCCAGTAGTCCGGCCAGAATGCCCGCAGGTCATGGGCAACCTGGTGCGCCCGGGTCGCCGATCCGAAAAGGCCGAAGACGGTCGCGCCCGATCCGCTCATCCGGGAAAGGATGCACCCGTCCGACGCCAGCAGTCTCGCCTTGATGTCGGCAATTGCGGGAACAATGGCGATGGCGGTCTCTTCGAGGTCGTTCCGTGTTTCCTCGAGCCAGATTGCGAGCTGCGCCGGGCGCGTGAGCGGATGGGGCAGCGGCGGCAGGCCCGGGTTGTTCCGACGTTCGAGCCGCCGGAACACCTCGGCCGTAACGATCGGCTGCAGCGGATTGACGAGGACGACGTGAAGCGGCGGAAAATCCTCGAGCGCGTGCACGATTTCGCCGACGCCGCGTACCTCGGCCGGCCGCGAGGCAAGGCAGACGGGAACGTCGGCCCCGAGGGTCACGGCCAGCCGGGCAAGATCGGCAGCATCGACCGCAGACGCGGAGAGCGCCGTCATCAGCCTCAGTGCAGCCGCGGCATCGGCGGACCCTCCGCCGAGGCCGGCAGCGACGGGCAGGTTCTTCCTGAGTTCGAGCGCGAGGCCGCGCGGCAGATGCTCCGGCCAGCGGGAACGGAAGGCCGCGACCGCACGGGCGACGAGGTTGGCATCGCCACTTCCGGCAGCGGCGGCGAAGGGCCCGGCGACAGACAAGCGGTCGTTCGCCGCGGGGCGCGCCTCGATCTCGTCGGCAACGCCGGCGAAGACGACGAGGCTTTCGATCTCGTGATAGCCGTCCGCACGGCGCCCCGTGACGTGCAGCGCAAGATTTATCTTGGCCGGGGCCGCTTCAGCGGCAAGCGGCTGGGTCACGGCCGAGACCCGGGCAACTGACCTCGCCTCGAGCGCACGCGGGCTCCGCCGCCCCTACTGCGCGATCACGGCGCCGTCGGCGGCCTCGGCGACCGATCCGGTCTCGGGGATCGGCTCCAGGCCGTTTGCGAGCTTGGGCTGAACGCGCTCCTTGACGTTCCCCTCCGCGTCGACGTCGGCGGCGATCGTCCACTGGAAGCGGGCCTCGAGCCGCCGGCCGGCGCGCCAATAGGCATCGCCGAGATGATCGTTGATCTCGGCATCGCTCGGGCGAATCCGGACTGCCTGCTCCAGTTGCTCCACGGCGTCGTCGTACCGGCCCAGCTGGTAGAACGCCCAACCGAGGCTGTCGATGATGTAGCCGTCGTTCGGCGCGGCAGCGACCGCACGCTCGATCATTTCGAGCGCTTCGTGCAGGTTCACGCCCTGGTCGACCCAGCTGTAGCCGAGATAGTTCAGCACCTGCGGCTGGTCGGGGTTCAGCTCGAGCGCGCGCTTGAAATCGGCCTCGGCCTTCTCCCATTGCTTGTTGCGCTCATAGGCGATGCCGCGGACGTAGTAGTAGCGCCAGTCGCCCGGATGATTGCCGCCCGTAAGCTCGAGCGCCTTCGTGTAGGTCTCGGCCGCCTCGGCATACATCTCGGCAGTCCGCTGCAAGTCTCCGAGCACCGAAATGGCGTCGAGGTCAGTGGGGTCTGCCCGCACGATGTTACCGAGCCGGCGAAGGGCTTCCTCGCGGTCACCCATGGCATCGAGGTTCTCCGCCATCCGCACGATGGCCGTTCCCTTGAGGGGCGAACCGGCAGCGATGGCGTCATAGACCGCGTTGGCCGCGTCGTGCCGGCCCGCCTGATCGAGCAGCTGGCCCAGGACGAGGGCGATCACGTCCGCGCCCGGATCGAGGTAGAGCCCGAGGCGGAGGAACACGAGGGCGATATCGGCGCTGCCATCGCGGGCGAGCGCGACCCCGATGCCGTGGAACATCTCCGCCGCGCCAGCCTCGGCATCGGCTGCGAAGGGGCCGGGAGCGCGCTTTTGGTCGATTGCTTCCTTGACCCTGTTCACGAGGGGGTGGGTGTAGCCCTCGCCCTCGAACGCCCCGATCACATCGGCCGCCTCGTCAAAGCGTCCGGCATTGCCCAGCATGCGCGCATAGGCCTCGACGATGCGGGCGACGAACTGATCGGTTTCGTAGGCTTCCCTCGCGTAATCGATCGCCGCCTCCGTATCGCCGGCGACGTCGTTCATCAGCGCGCGATGAAAGACGAGGAATTCCTCGAGACCGTTCTGACCGATTTCGTCGAGAAGTGCGGTGGCGTCCTGCGGACGACCGGCGCCGATCATCGCCCAGGCCTGAAGGATTCCGCCGGTGATGCCGGCAAAGCTTTCCGGGCCGACCGGCTCCAGCGTCTCGATCGCTTTGTCGTAGTCCTGCTGCGCAAACGCCGCGGTGGCGATCACGAGCCTTGCGAGGTCATGCTCGGGCGTTGTCTCGAGCAGCCGCTCCGCCGTGCCCACGGCCTCGTTGATATCGCCATTCGCGGCGAAAGCGATGAACGCCCTTTCGACGAGCAGCGGATTGTCCCAGTCGATGGAGAGCGCGTCCCGGAAGTATCGTGCGGCATCCGCCGTCCTCAAATCGGACAGCGCCTGCGAACCCGCGAGGTAGGCACCGGTGGCGCTCGGACGGCTCGCCGCGCTGGCCCCGCCGCCGATGATCAAAGCGACGGCGATCGCGAGAAACGTGCGAAACACAAGGCGCATGGAATGGTTCACTGTGGGGGACTCTCCGCTGGTGCCGCTGCCGGTAAGCCCGCAAAGATTGGCCATTTTGCGACTGCGCCGCAAGGGGCGGGCACATTCGTGTGATGCCCGCGGTGCCTCGGTCACATGCCCGAATAGTTGGGACCAGAGCCGCCCTCGGGAGGCACCCAGGTGATATTGCCTGCGGGATCCTTGATGTCGCAGGTCTTGCAGTGGACGCAGTTCGCGGCGTGGATGCGAAAGACGTGCCGGCCGCCCTCCTGCGCCACCTCATAGACTCCGGCGGGGCAATAGAGCGGCGCGGGCTCCCCATAGCGCGGTAGGTTGTCACGGATCGGCACCGCCGGATCGGCGAGCCGGAGGTGAACCGGCTGGTCTTCCTCGTGCGCGATGTTCGCCAGAAAGACGGAGGAGGTCCGGTCAAAGGTCGTCACGCCATCAGGCCGCGCGTAATCCGGCGGGGGCACGGAGTCCCTGGGTTTCAGGGTCTGGTGATCGGCGCGGGCGTGCCGCAGCGTACCGAACGGCGATACCCCGAGCAGCGCGATGGTCCACATGTCGATGCCGGCAAACAGGACGCCGAGCAGCGTGCCGAAGCGCGACCAGAGCGGTTTGACGTTACGCACCGCGGCAAGCTCGGCGGCGATGGCGGCCGGTACCGGCAGGTCGAGCCGATCGCCCGAACGGCCCGCGGCGACGGCAGCGCCTGCAGCGTCGGCGGCCGCGACGCCGGAGAGAATCGCGTTGTGGATGGCCTTGAGCGCGGGGACGTTCATGAAGCCGGCGGCACAGCCGATGAGCGCGCCGCCCGGGAAACCGAGGTCAGGGATCGATTGCAGGCCGCCCGAGGTCAGCGCGCGCGCGCCGTAGCTGACGCTCAGGTCGCGCACGTCGACATCGTGAACCAAGCCGCTCTTGCCGGGAAAGGTGAAGTGGATCGTCGAGCCCTCGACGTCCACATGCCGGTCGCGCAGGGTGGTCAGCCCGTACGAGGCATTGTCGCGGGCATACTCGGCGGTCCCGACGCGG
>CAYRNE010000084.1:0-9525 GCA_964425245.1 uncultured Devosia sp. | reverse complement strand
AGCTACGTGCTGCAGCCCTATCAGATGGTCAAGGACCTCAGGACCGAGGTCGAGACCTCGAACACCGCCGCAGTTCTGGACGGCGACCTCGACCGGTTCATGGAGGCCTCGCTGGCGAGCCGGATCGGCGGATACGCCGACAAGGCGGCGGAGTAGGGGCGGCCCCGCCCGGCCCTCGTCCTTCGACAAGCTCGGATGAGGGGCCTCCGAGGACTCGGTAGCCCTCATGGTGAGCTCGTCGAACCATGGGGGCGCGGAACTCGCCGCGGCGCCCACGAACGGCTTCCTAGCGCGGATTGACGACGGTTGCGACAGCGGCCGCGTAGGTGATGCCGCCGCCGAAGGCAACGAGTCCGAGGCGCTCGCCGGGCTTTCGCTGCGGCAAGGCATCGATCAGCGCCAGCGGAATCGTCGAGGAGGAGGTATTGCCCAGGTTCGCAATTACCGAGTGGGCGGGGCGGCCCGAACGGCGCGCAATGGCGTCGATGATGCGCTGGTTGGCTTGGTGCGGGACCATGAGGTCGATGTCGGCGAGCGCGATGCCTTCAGTCGCGCAGGCCGAGGTCATCGTGTCGGTCATGGCGCGCACGGCATCGGCGAAGACCTCGCGGCCGTTCATCCGGATATAGCCATCGCCGGTGCGCGGCACACTCAGCATTTCGCCACCTTCGGGCGATCCCGAAATCGTCGGGCGGGCGAAGGTGAAAAGCGGGGCCGTGTCGGTTTCGGCGCTCGTGACCAGCGTTGCCGTCGCAGCGTCCGCGAAGAGCACGGCGGTGTTGAAGTCGTCTTGATCGAGCAGCGGCGAAAGGACCTCGGACGTGACGACGAGGACGCGCGAGCGGGGACTTGCGGCGACGTAATCGCGGGCCTGCGCGAGGGCATAGAGAAAGCCCGAGCAGGCGGCATTGATGTCGTAAGCGGGGAGCCGCACGCGGCCCGACTTCGACACGGCGTCGGCCACGCGGCAGGCGAGAGAGGGCGTGACGAGATCGGGGGTGCCGGTCGCGGCGATGACGAGGTCGACGTCACCGATCTCGAGTTGCTGCTCGTCGAGGAGCTTCGCCGCCGCGGACACGGCAAGCGAGAACACGGTCTCGCCGGGCGCCGCCCAGCGGCGACTCTCGATGCCGGTGAGCTTGACGATGTCGGCGGCACTGCGCGTGTGCCAGTTGCCGCGGAGATCGGTGTTGGCGATCTTGCGGCTACCGGTCACGGCCGCGATGCCGCTGACGCCGATCGGTGCGTCGGTTGCCCGGCGTGTGGCGGTCGCTGGCCGCGCGGCTGCACGACGCCGCAAGCGGACTTTATCGATGCGTTCGGCGGTCGCGGGCCGATGGGCGGCGAGCGCGCCGGGGTCCGGTTCGACAAGGAGCAGGGGCGCGCCGACGGCGATCTTCTGCTTCGGAGCCGCGACGATTTCGATGACGGTGCCGGTGATAGTCGACTCGACGTCGACGGCGGCCTTGGTCGCTTCGACGATGGCGACGAGGTCGCCGGTCTCGATGCGCTCGCCAGGCCGGACCTTGACCTCGACGACCTCGACTTCGTCGTCGGCGGGGCCGGAGCCGATCGCATTCACCGGCACCGGGCCGGTTTCCGCCACGGGCTCTTCCCACTCGACATCGTAGCCGAGCATGCCGGCGGCGGCTTCGAGGGTGCGGCGATAGGAGGGCAGGGTCGCGAGCTGCGCGTCGAACTGGAACGGCACGTAAACGTCGTCGCGCGTCAGGCGCCGCGCATCGATGGGGACGCCCGCTTTCTCGGCCACGGTCGCCACGACCTCGCCGCCGAAGCCCGCGGTGCGGTTGTCCTCGTGGACGACGAGCAGCCGCCGGGTCCGGCGGACGCTGCGCAACACCGCGTCCTCATCCCAGGGGGAGATCGAGCGGAGGTCGATGAGATCGACCGATGCACCCGCTTCCGCGAGTGCCTCGGCGGCCAGCCCGCACTGCGCGACCGGGTTGCCCCAGGTGACCAGCGTGAGGTCGTTGCCGTCGCGGAGGACCCGAGCGCGGCCGGGGTGCACGAAGTGCCGCGCCGTGTCGTTCGAGGTTCGCCGGTCGGCTAGGTTCAGCGTGCTTTTGGGATAGAGAAAGACAGTCGGGCGCGGCGAGGCGAAGGCGGCGTTGAGCAGGCCGGCCGCGTCGCCCGCGCTCGAGGGCATGACCACGTCTACCCCCGGCGTATGGGCGAGGATCGATTCCAGCGTCTGAGCATGGAAGGGGCCGAGGCCGGGCTTGTAGCCGCCGCAGCTCACCATGAGGATCACCGGGCATTGCCAGGCGCCCTTGGTCCGCCAGTACATCGAGCCGAGCTCGGAGACGATCTGGTTGAAGGCCAGCGGAACGAAATCGGCGAACTGCAGGAAGGCGACCGGCCGCTCGCCGACCAGCGCACGGCCGATGGCGGTGCCGACGATCGTCGACTCGCTGAGGGGAGCGTTGCGTACGCGGCCGGGGACGCTTGTCGAGAGGCCCTTGGTGACGCCGAAGACATCGCCCTTGGGATCCTCGATGTCCTGGCCGGAGAGGCTGACCCGCCGGTCGTTCGCGAGCCGGTCGCGGAGCACGGCGTTGAGCGCCTCGCGCATGGTCAGGGCCGGCTCCGCGGCGTCGCCCCGATACTCGCGCCGCTGCGCGAACTCGGCAGGGTAGGGCGCCTTCGATTCGCCCGCGCCTTCGGGCGGCGGCTCGGCCCGTGCCTCCCGCAGCGCCTCTGCGACTTCGCCGATCAGGGCGGTTTCGAGCTGGGCCAGCGCGGCATCGCCCAGCTGGGACTCGCGAAGCGACCGGCGGATCGCCTCGAGCGGATCGCGGGCCCTGCCGGCGGCAATGTCCTCGGCCGAGCGATAGACTTCCTGGTCGTCGGCGTTCGTGTGATTGCTCAGCCGTTCGAGATCGAGGACGATGAGCGAGGGCGCGCGGCTTGCGCGGGTCCCCGTTACCGCGGTCTCGAAGGCAGCGCGGGTGGCGGCGAGGTTCGCTCCATCGACCCGTGCGATGGGGAGGCCGAAGAGCTCGCGCCCCGGTCCGTCCGGCAGATCGAAGAAGGTCTGGCCCGGCGTGCGGGTCGAGATCGACCAGCGGTTGTTGTGGACGAGGAAGACGACCGGCGCGCGGGCGCGTACCGCTTCCGCAACGGCCTCGAGGAACTCGCCCTGCTGTGTCGTCCCATCGCCGACGCAGCAGAGGACGACGGGCGCATCGGGATGATCCCGGAGTGCCTCGGCGGCCCCTGTCGCGTGGAGCGCGTTGTTGCCCACGGGCCCGACCATCGAGAAGATCCTGAGGTCGCGGGCGGAGAGATGGGCGCTCATCTGCCGGCCGGCCGAATGCGAAGGGCCGGTGGCTAGCGAGCCACGGAGCAGCTCGGCGACGGGCATGCCGCGGGCGAGCAGCAACGCCTTGTCGCGGTAGTGGAGGTTCAACCAGTCATGCGGGCCGAGATAATCGGCGATCAGCGCCGTCGACTCGTGGCCGGCTCCCGAGACGTGAAAATGGGCGAGGCCCTGCTTTACCAGTCCCTCTTCGACACGGTCGACCTCGCGGGCGAGAAACATCGCCCGGTGGAGGCGCAACATCGTGGGAATGTCGGACGCCATCAGCATTGCACCGGCGACCGTAGACCCTGGCGCGGGCAAAAACCAGAATGGTTCCGGCGCGTTGCCGGTGAATATTCACGAGTTGCGGCGGATGTGCCACGCGGCTCCCGGACCGGTCCGCCGCCGGCGGTCTAGCTGCCCAGAAAGCGGACGAGGCGCTTTCCTGCCGCAAGATATCGGTTCGGATCGAGCGGGGCACCCTTGCGGCGGACCTCGAAGTGGAGGTGTGGGCCGGTCGAACGCCCGGTCGAGCCTACACGGGCGATCGGAGTGCCGGTCGATACCGTCTGGCCCTCCTTCACGAGGAAGGCCGAAAGGTGCGCATAGCGCGTTACGAGACCGTTCCGGTGTTCCAGCTCCACCACGTTGCCGTAGCCCGATTTCTTGCCGACGAAGATCACCGTGGCGCTGCCCGCTGCAAGCACCGTCGTGCCCGAAGGGGCCGGGAAATCGATGCCTGAGTGGAACGCCTTGCGACGCGTGAACGGATCCTTGCGGTTGCCGTAGCCCGAGCTCAGGCGGGTGCTGCCCGCGATGGGTTTGTGGATGGGGGCGGCATCGATCGCCCCGCGAGCGGCTTTGAAGCGTGCCAGCGCTGCGAAGACGGCATTGGCGTCGTCGACGATGCTGATCGAATCCGGCTCGTCCCTCGCCGGCAGCAGCGGGCCGCCGACGCCATCCGTGGCGGGCATTGCGGCCTCGATTCCGAGGCTCTGGAGCTCGCTCACGATCTCGTCGGTCGAAGCGTCCGCCGCTTCGGAAATGGCGGCGAGGGCCAGACGGCTTTCCTCCATCATGTCCCGAACCGCCGCGGCGGCTGCGTCGATCTCGTTGTGCGGCCCACCCGCCGAGGCGCGACGCACGGCGCTCGCCACGAGGTCGGCAGAGGCATCGCCGTCCTCGGGCTGTTCCGCTGTGACGATACCCAGTTCGGCGGCCTTCTGCGCCAGCTGGCGCACATACTGGTGCTGCTCCAGCAGCACCTCCTGCTGATGGTTGAGCTCCTGCAGCTGCAGGTTGATGTCGCCGGCCTGCGCAAACTGGCGCGAGTGGAGGCGGTCGACCTCGATCCGCAGTTCGGCAATGCGGTCCTCGTAGGCGGCAAAGACCGCCTCGTTCTGGCCGTTCATCATGGCGGCAATGTCCGGCGCCATCAGGAAGCCGACGAGGGTCAGGACGTTGGTGGCAAAGAGCGCGGCAAAGGTGCCGTAGAAGACGCCGTGGCGAACGCCGCCGGTCGCGCCGAACGGCCGTCCCGCATCGCCGGAACGGCCGAAAACCTTGACGGGCGGCTTCGCCGAGGGCGCGGAACTCGGACGCACGACTGGTACTCCCGGACGCAACTGAGACCGGGAGGATCATGGTCTGTTAAGGTTAACAAACGCGAAAAGCAGGACCAGGGGAAAGTCCTGTCGTCGTGATCAGCCTCCCGCCGCCCCGCCGTCCGAGCTCAGCGCCCTGGCCGCTTCGAGCGCCGCCGCGGCATGCCCCTTGATGCGCGTCACGGGCCAGACGCCCGCGATCCTGCCCTCCGCATCGATGAGAACAGTCGTCCGGACAAGACCGTCGTACTCGTTGCCGAAGGTCTTTTTGCGCTGCCAGAGCCCGTAGGCCTCGATCACCTTGCGGTCGGGGTCGGCCGCAAGGGGCACCTTAAGGCCATACTTGTCCCGGAAGTCGCAGTGTTTCTCCACCGTGTCGGGGGAGATGCCGAGCACCTGCACGCCGAGCTCGTCGAACTCGGGCTTCAACTGGGTGAATTCGAGGTTCTCGATGGTGCATCCCTCGGTGTCGTCCTCCGGATAGAAGAACAGGACGACCGGGCGGCCCCTGTGGGCGGAGAGGCGGAAATTCTCGCGGGCATCGGTTTCGAGGTCGAAGTCGGGGGCCCTGTCGCCGACGGCGATGGTGGTCATGGTAGGTGCTCCTCGGGGGCGAAGTGCTTGTGTGCTTGAGGAATTATTGGCTTGGGTGCCATATTTGAGCCGGTATCATTCGACATTAGCCCGATGCACCGGTTGATTCTAGGATGGGCGGAGCCGGTGATCCTCGAGTCGGACGGATAGTGAAGCCAACACCCCAACCAGGACAAACCGTCCGCAGGAGGTCGCTGCTGCGGCTTGGCGGTAAGGTTACCGCCTGGGTGCTTGGCATTCCCGCGACGCTCATCCTGCTGCTTTACGCTGTGCTGCTGGTCACGCCGGTGCCGCTGCCGTTCGTTGGAACGCAGGTGCGAAACCTCGTCGCAACCGCTCTGCCGGCCGGCAGCGACATCGAGCTCGGGGAAATGGCGCTGGCTCTCGAGGGCTATGTCTGGCCCGTGATCCGGTTCACGCCCGTCGTCTACACGGAGAGCCGCAGCGGGGCGCGGATCAGCATGGAGGCGCTGGAAGTCGGCTTTTCGCCGGTGCGGGCGCTCTGGGGGCAGCCCGGGGCTACCGTCACGGTCGTCGGGCCGCATCTCCAGGTCAACCAGGACCTATTCGGTCCCCGGCTCGTCAGTTTCGAAATGGTGCCGGATCCGGAGGGCGGCCCGCCAACCGTACAAATCATCGAAGGCGCCGACGCCTTCCCGGAGGTCGGCATTTCCTCGGACGGGCTCGATGTCCGCGGCGAACTGCCGCCATCGGCGCTTCCGATGCGTTCGGACAACGACTGGCTGATCTACAACCTCGAGGCTGCCGAACAGGGCATCGCGGCGATTATCGAGCAGGCGAACCAGGGCCGGTTCTCGCGGCTGATCGTACGAGACGGCCGGCTCGATATGAACGACGCGCTCTATGGGCTGTTCCGGACCTTCACCGGGATCAACCTCGACATCGCTCCGAAGCCGGGCGGCAAGGTGGTCGAAGGGAACTTTTCGGCCGACTTCGGCGGCACGGTGATGAACGGCATCCTCGAACGCGTGATCGAGGACGACGGGACGGCGCGGCTCAAGGCCTCGGTCACCAATCTCGACCTCGCCTCCTTCCTGCCCTTCGTCAACGATGCGGAGGGCATGGTCGCTATGGTCGGGCCGACGGCGCTTTCGATCGACGTCGGCTTCGAAGCGGCGACGAGCAAGATCAAGGACGGGCTGTTCCACATCGACCTCACCGGGACCGACCTCAGGATCGAGGACGATTATTTCCCCATCGCGACGAGCATCATGGAGGTCCGCTGGCAGCCGGAGCTCGGCCAGTTCACGATGAGCGAGACGCAGATCACCGTCGGCCAGAGCACCGGCTGGATGGAGGGCGTGTTCAGGCTCGGTCTCGATGAGCTCTATGGCCCGACGGTCAGCATGTCCATGCAGGGACGTGACGTAGCCATCTGGTCCGAACTCGGCGCGCCGGAGAAGCCGTTTTCGCGCGTCGCCTTCCAGGGATGGTCGGCTCCGCTTTACGGGGCGATGGGCATCGACCAGTTCGTTGCCGAGAAGGAGGACGGGGCCCAGATCGCCTCGACCGGACGCGTCGACATGCTGCGGCACGGCATGGGTTTCGACATGACGATCGCCGGCGACGGCATCACGGCGGACGATCTCAAGCGACTCTGGCCCTATTTCATCTCCACCGAGAGCCGCGACTGGTTCGTGAAGAACATCGTCGGCGGCAAGCTGAAATCGTCGTCCATGCGCTACAGCTTCCCGGTCGGCACGCTCGCGACCAAGGGCGATCCGGACAAGCCGCTCCCCAAGAATTCGATCTATATCGATCTGGTCGGCGAGGGCGTGAAGATCGTTCCGATGGAGGGTATGTCGCCCATCGAGATCGCAGGCGAGACCCGCCTCGAGATGCGCGACGCTGATCTTACCATTGCGGCCGACGGCGCAACGATCGCAACGCCCGAAGGTAGCGTCGCCATCGCCAATGTCGGCTTCACCATGGGCAGCGAAAAGCCTGGCGAGATGACCCTCGAAATATCGGGAGATCTCTCAGGCAGAATTCCCGCGCTCCTCGCGCTCGCCAAGGAGCAGCAGCCGGACCTGCTCAAGAACGACGACATGCCGATCGACATCTCCGCGCTGAGCGGCAAGCTGTCGCTTTCGCTGGTCTCGACCGTGGTGATCGAGAACGGCAAGGAGGAGCCGAAGAGTGTCGATTACGCGGTGAACGGCATAGTCCAGGACTTTGCCTCGACCGCCCCGCTCGACAGCCACACCATCGGCAACGGCCAATTGTCTTTCGTCGCCTCGCAGGAAGGCTACCGCATCGCGGGGCAGGCGGAGGTGGACGGACTGCCGGCCGATGTCATCATCGAGGGCAAGCTCGAAGAGGGCGCGCCGCCGCCGGACATGTTGCTGAGCGCGACGCTCGATGCCGGCGACCTCAAGAAGATGGGCTTCGACGCGTCGGAGTTCCTCGCCGGCACCGTGAAATTCGTTGCCCGCCCGATGCAGGACGGAAGCATCCAGATGGCGGTCGACGTGACGGAAGCGACGGTCACCGTCAAGGACCTCGGGATCACCAAGCCGCGCGGGCAGGGCGGCGTGTTCCAGGCCGCGGTGCGCCAGGACGGGCAGGTGACCGAACTCAGCCAGATCGACATCGCCTTCGGTGACGTGAAGCTCGAAGGGAGCCTCGGATTCCATGCGAAGGAGGGTCTGCGATCGGCCGAGTTCACTTCGTTTGCGCTCAGTCCCGGCGACGTGGCGCAGCTTTCGCTGACCCCGATCCGCGACGGGTTCCAGGTTCGTGTGCGCGGCGACCAGCTCGACCTGAAACCGATGCTGCGACGCTTCTTCAGTCTCGAGGAGGGCTCGACGGGCGGGCCGCAGGCAACGGCGTTCGGTGACACGACGATCGCGCTCGATATCGAGCTTAAGCGGGCGCTCGGCTTCTACCGGACCACGGCGTTCAACGTCGACCTCGACCTCGCGCTACGCGGCGACACGGTGCAGCGGGCGAGCCTTTCGACGCAGTTCGACGGCGACAGCGCACTTTCGGTCACCACCAACCAGACGCCCGACGGCCGCGTGCTCTCGGTCGCGTTCAACGATCTCGGCGCGGTGTTGAGACTGCTCAATGTCTATCCGAACGTGCAGGGCGGCGAAGGGACACTGATGCTGCAGACCGTAGACGCCGAAAAGGCGGACTACGGCAAGCTCATCCTCAGGAACTTTGCCATCGTCGATGAGGCGAACGTCGCGCAGATTCTCGACACTGCCCAGCAGCCACGGTCGAACCGTCGCGGCGACCTCGCCTTCAAGTCGGGGGAACTCGATTTCATCCGGCGCAAGGACCGCGTGGAAATAACGGAGGCGGTGCTCGCGGGCGACAGCGTCGGCGGTACCGCGCGCGGCTTCATCTATACCGACAGCCGTCAGTACGACATCACCGGCACCTACGTGCCGCTGTTCGGGCTCAACAACGTCTTCCAGAAGCTCCTGGGACCGCTCGCGGGCCGCGAGGGCGAGGGCCTGTTCGGCGTCACGTTCGCGATCCGCGGCCCGCTCGACAAGCCCGAGTTCCAGATCAACCCGCTGTCTGCTCTGGTGCCCGGCGCCTTCCGGCGGATGTTCGAATACCGTGCGCGGGAACTGCCGCGGGAGGAATAGGCGGCGGCGCGTCGTTCACCGGCAGACCGGGCTTTGCCTTTGGTATTGCGGTTCGGTCGTGATTGCCACCGTCATCGACGACAACCCGGTCACCGTCCTCCGCGTCTACCATGCGTCTCAGGACTGGGTGAAGGACCTCCCGCGGGCGCCTGGGGCGCCGACGAAAGGGGAACCGGGTCCCGACGAGGCTAATCCGGCTTCACCAACGCGTGACGCTTCTTGCCGACCGAGAGTTTGATGACGCCCTCGGGGAGCAGGTCTTCGACCGAGATGGTGTGAAGAGGACTAGTCACGACCTTGTCGTTGACGCGAACCGCGCCCTCATCGATCTTGCGGCGGGCCTCCCCCTTGGACGACACTAACCCGATTTGCGGGAGAATGT
>CAYRNE010000083.1:0-9638 GCA_964425245.1 uncultured Devosia sp. | reverse complement strand
GCTCACCGGCTCGGGCGACTTCGTCTTCGACTGGAACATCGAACGCGACCGCGTCTCGGCCTCCGACGAGCTTGGCATCCGCCTCGGCGAACGCCGCGGTGCGCTGCGCGGCTCGATCAAGCGCTGGCTGGACCGCGTCCACCCAGAGGATCGCGATCGCTTCCGCACCGCCTTCGACACCCTTGTCGAGTTGCGGCGCGGCAAGGTTTCCTCCGACATCCGCCTTGCCACCCATGACGGCAACTACCGCACCTTCCGCATGCGGGTGAAGCCGGTGCTTGGCGGCGACGGACAGGTGACCCGCATCGTCGGCACGCTGCAGGACGTGAACGAGGACCGGGCCTCGCGCGACCGGCTGCTTCACGATGCCGTCCACGACAGTCTCACGGGCCTGCCCAACAAACAGCTCTTCATCGACCGGCTCGAGCGTGCGCTCGTCCGCGCGCGCATGCCGAACGGCATCAAGCCCGCGGTCTTTCTCGTCGACATCGACCGTTTCATGGAACTCGAGGAGCGCGTCGGGCACTCGGCGGCCGATTCGGTTCTGCTTGCGATCTCGAGGCGCATCTCGCGCATCATGCGTCCGCTCGATACCGTGGCGCGCCTCGGCGGCGACCAGTTCGGCGTCATCCTCACGTCCGAAGCCGCCGCCGGCAAGATCGCCGAAACGGCCGAGCAGATCCGCAAGGCGCTGAAATCCCCGTTCAATTTCGGTGACCGTGACCTGAGCCTCACCGCGTCCATCGGCGTGACGATCTACGACGGCAATCCGGTCACCGCGAACGACGTGCTGCGCGACGCCGAGCTCGCCATGTACTACGCCAAGCGTCTCGGCGGCGACCGCATCGAGGCCTATCGCGCCTCAGCCCGCTCGATTGCGGCCTATACGCGGGCCTCCGAGGAGGACCTCGACCGCGGCCTCAGGCACGGCGAGTTGCAGGTGCAGTTCCAGCCGATCATGGACATCCACCACGGCGTCATCGCCGGATGCGAGGCGCTGATGCGCTGGAACCATCCCCAGCGCGGCGTCGTCCCACCCGAGGAGTTCGTCCCGCTCGCAGAGCGCACCGGCCTCATCGAGCGCCTCGGCCGGCTCGCCTTCGAGCAGGCGGCGGGGCAGGCCCGCGACTGGGTCAACCAGCTGCCGCTCCCCGACGATTTCTTCGTTTCGGTGAACCTGTCGCCTTCGCAGCTCGCGACGGAAACGCTCCTCAACGATATGAAAGCGCTGGTGAACGACCACCGCGTCGTTGCCGCGCACATCAAGCTCGAGATCACCGAAACCCAGGTGATGAGCAATCCCGAACACTCGGCCTATATGCTCGCCGCGCTCAAGAGCATGGGCCTTGGCCTCGCCCTCGACGACTTCGGCACGGGCCACTCGTCCCTGAGCTACCTGCACCGGTTCCCCTTCGACACCATCAAGATCCCCGCGCCCTTCGTGCAGATGGCCGACGACAGCGGCATGTCGCACACTCAGATTCCGATCATCCGGTCGATCGTCGCACTCGCGACGGAGCTCGACCTCACGGTGGTCGCGGAGGGGGTGGAAGTGGCGGAGGAAGTTGAGCGGCTGCAGGCGCTCAACGTTCAGTACGCCCAGGGTTACGCCTTTGGCGCCGCCATGACGGGCCAGGAACTGGGCAAGAAGCTCGCGGCACAGCTGAGCCGCTGACCGCGGCGGTCATGGTCAGCCGGCGAAGCGCCGGTTGAGGACGCGCGCGGCGACGATGCCCATCGTTGCCCCGAGCCCACAGAAGACGAGGAAGACCCAGCCCGACAGCGCGCCTGCGTGGATGCCCGAGAGCAGCACCCCCACGGTGCAGCCGAGGGCCGTCATGGCGCCCCAGCCCAGCAGCACGCCGCCGCCGAGCCCGCGCACGACGTCGAGCAGCGTCAGCCGCCTGACCGAGAACTGCCCCGCGATCAGGGCCGATGCCAGCGACGCGCCGACGAGGCCCAAAACGAAAAGCCCGTTGTTGGAGAGCAGCGTCTCCTTCACCACGGTGGCACAACCGCGCAGGACGTCCAGGCCAAAGAGCGTCGAGGGGACCAGGTCGAGATCGTTACCGGCGGTCCGCACGATGCTCCCGAGTTCCGCGGTTACCCCCAGCGGGGCCACGCGGAAATAGTAGAGCGTGGCGATGATCCCGACGAGGACGCCGCCAACGATCCCGCTCCAGCGGGTGACGAAGATGCTCCGCAGGACCGCGCTAACGGTCGGCGCGGACGTTGATGGCCGCGCCTGCGGCCGTGCCCACCAGAGAGCGAGGAGCGCCAGGGCCGCGACGAGCCCGAGCGTCAGCACGAGACTGCCCGTGTAGCCGAGATGATGCGGCAGCCAGACGATCACCGCGTCGGCGGTCGCAAGGTCGAACAGGGGGTTCCAGGTGAGGAAACCCAGGCCGAAGCCCAGAGCGGCGCCGGCTATGGCGAAGGGCGCGACGACCGATCCCTCACCAAGCCGATAGAAGTGAGCCGAAAGGCATGAGCCGGATACCGCCATGCCGAGGCCGAAGACGAAGCTCGCGCCGGCAAGCACGAGGCTCACCGGCCCGATATGCGCCGTGGGCGGCAGCCGGCCCGCCGCCGGTGTCGGCAGCCAGGCGCCGAAGATTGCGGCATAGCCGATCGCCCCGACCGCCAGCGCGGCGAGGATGGCGAGGACGCCCCCGGCCTCGCGCTTGTCGATGAGATCGCGCAGGTTGCAGTAGAAGCAGAATCGCGACCGCTGCAGGACGAGCCCGAAGGCCCCGCCCATCAGGAGCGCGAAGGCGAGCGAGCGGCCCTCGGCGCCCATCTCGGCAAGGCTCCAGTAACCCAGGGCGAGGGCGGCGATGACGAGGGCGGCAAGGGGAAGGCGAATGGCGGTCGGCATGGTGCCCGGCAAGAGAACGGGCGCCGTGGCGCCCGTCAAGGTCAGGGAGTGTCGAACTGGGCGAGGCCTAGGTGTTGCCCCAGATCGTCCCGGCCGGGTTCTCGATCGGCACGCCGACGGAGTTGCCGTATTCGGTCCACGAGCCGTCGTAGTTCTTGACGTCGTAGCCGAGGATCCGGCTCAGGGCGAACCAGGTGTGGCTGGAGCGCTCGCCGATGCGGCAGTAGGTGATGATGGGCTTGGAGCCGTCGACGCCGACTGCGGCGTAGATCGCGCGGATTTCGTCAGGCGACTTGAACGTGCCATCCTCGTTGACGATCTCGCCCCACGGGACGTTTACCGCGCCGGGAATGTGTCCGGCGCGAACGGAAAGCTCCTGCACGCCGTCGGGCGCGAAGATCTCACCGTTGTACTCACGCGGGCCGCGGATATCGATGAGCTGCCCTTCGGCCTCTCCCTCGACAACGGCGAGCACGTCGACCAGCCTTGCACGCAGTGGCCGCAACTCGTCTGCCACGGTGATTTCCGAAGCCGCGTATTCGGGCGTAGCCGTATCGAGCGGCAGCCCCTGGGCTTCCCAGTACTTGCGGCCGCCATCGAGCAGCTTCACGTCGGAGAAGCCATACATGTCGAACACCCAGGCACCCCACGCGGCGAACCAGTTGTTGTTGTCGCCGTAAAGCACGATCGTCGTGTCCTCGGTCACGCCCGAGCGGCGCAGCAGCGCCTCGAAGTTCTCGCGGCTGACGAGGTCGCGGCGAACCGTATCGACCAGATCCGTGTGCCAGTTGATATTGAGCGCGCCGGGGATGTGGCCGCGCTCGTAGACGCCGGTGTCGACGCTCACCTCGAACACGCGGACGCTCTCGTTGTCGAGATTGCCCGCGAGCCAGTCCGCGGTGACCAGCGGCCCTTCCTGGGCAGCGGCGATTGAGACAAATCCGGCGACCACGAAGGCGCCTGCGGCCGCAATAAGCCGCGATGTAATGCGCATGATGAACCCCACTCGTTCTTTCGCAATGATGCGGCCCCAAGCATGGCAAAGCGGCCGGGAGAAAGAAACGAACCGGCGTCCAATAACTCCGGCGAGGCCGGAAAAACCTACGCCGAATCAATCATCTGGTGAGAATTGCAGTCTTCTGCAACGCGGCTCAGGCGTTGCCGGCCACACCGCTGAGGCTTGCGCGGGTGATGCCGAGCTGCGCAAGCGCCGCCTCGTAGCGCCGCTCGATCGGCATGTCGAACAGCAGGCCTCGCGAGTACGGCACGGTGAGCCAGCCGTTGTTGCGAATCTCGCCTTCCAGTTGCCCTGGAGCCCACCCGCAGTAGCCGAGCGCGAACAGCGCGTCCGCAGGTGCGTTCTTGTAGGCGATGGCCCTGAGCACGTCGAGCGTCGCCGTCAGGCAGACCTCATCACTCACCGCGTACGAATTGTCCTGCCGGAAATAATCGGGCGAGTGCAGGACGAAGCCCCTGCTGCGCTGCACCGGGCCGCCGCGCAGCACCTCCCTGTCGCGCACGTCGTCGGAGAGGCGGATGATCTCTTCATGCTCGCCGAGTTTGAGCTCCTCGAGGATGTCCGCGAAGCGCATGTCCTCGAGCGTCTGGTTGACCACGAGTCCCATGGCGCCCTCTTCGTCTCCGTGTCCGACGAGGTAGATCACGGTTTCACGAAAGCGATCGTCGCCCATGCCGGGCATTGCGACGAGAAACTGGCCCTTGAGCGAGTTCATCCCGAGTCTCCCTGGCGCCGATTCTGCTGCAACCGGCGCGTGGCCACCGCACCATCAAATCTAGACCCCCCGGCGCGATCTGCAAAGCCGCGCGATCACGAAGCCCTGATGTAAAGTGGTTGTTAACGACGGCGGTCGTCGGCTATCGCAAGCCATGCGCCACTTCGCCGCCATCATGCTCCTGATGATCGCCGGAACCCCTGTCTTCGGCGCCTCGACCGGCTGGACCGAACTCGCGCCGGGGACCCGCATGCGCCTGATCGCGGCCGAATCCTGGTCCGCCGAGGGAAAGACCCGTATCGCGCTCGAAATCGACATGCCGGCGAATACCAAGACCTATTGGCGGGTTCCGGGCGAGACCGGCATCCCGCTCGAGGTCGATCTTTCGGGCTCGGCGGGTGTGACGGGGCACGAGGTCGTCTGGCCCTATCCCGAGATCGACCGGCAGAAGGGCTACACCGATTTCGTCTACTACGGTCCAACGGTGATCCCGATCGAGTTGTCGGTGGCCGGAGACCGGCCGGTCGTCGAGGCGTCGGTTCTGTTGGGCGTCTGCTCGGACATCTGCGTCCCGGCCACCGCGCATTTCTCGCTGCCGCTCGCAATCGGCAAGGCCGACGTCGGCAACGATCTCAGGATTGCCCAGGCGGTGGCATTCGCGCCGATCCCGTGGCCGCACGAGCCCGAACCGATCGGGGAGGCGGGCCTCGAACCCGGAGGCGAGGTGCTGAGCGTCGCTGTCGATCCCGCCACCGTCGATCCTTCTTCGGTAATCGCAGACGCCAGCGATTCCGGCTATCTCCTTGGCGCGCCGCAAAAAAGCCCCGAACCCGGCGTAATTCGCCTGCCGGTTCTCGCACAGGAGGGCAAGCGGGGCCTTGACGCATGGCCCGTTCGGATCGTCTTTATGACCCGCGACGGCCCGTTCGAGGTCTGGCGAACAGTCGCGCCCTGATTGGGCGTAGCGCTGGCCGGGGTCGGCGCATCCCGCGGGGGCGGGTTGGATAAGGAAGGGCAGTTCCAATGATCCAGTCGGGCGACAGGATTCCGTCCGTGCCCATAAAGCTTGTGGATGCGTCCGGGGTTCAGGATTCGACGTCCGACGCCGTGCTGGGTGAGGGGAGGGTCGTCTTCTTCGGCGTCCCGGGCGCCTTTACGCCGACCTGCGATACCAGCCATCTCCCGGGGTTCGTTGCGAACGCCCAGAAGATCATGGCGCACGGTGTAAGGCGTATCGTCTGCGGCGCGGTCAACGACCATCATGTCATCAAGGCCTGGGCGGAGCGTTCCGAGGCGCTCGGCAGAGTCGATTTCATCGCCGATGCCCACGCCAAGCTCGCCGACGCGACGGGGCTGTCGAAGCAGTTCGGCGATCTCGGGAAGCGCTTCGCGCGCTTCGCCATGATCCTCGACGAGGGTATCGTGCAGCAGGTATTCATCCAGGATGTCTCGGGCGTGACCGTCAGCGGCGCGCCCGCGATCATGCTGGCGCTCGAGGCCTCTTCGAGCAAGGTTGTGGCGTAAGGGGAATGGCAATGTGGTTTGAAATCGTGCGCCCGGCGCAGTTGATGGGGGCGGGGCTTGTCGCCGTTTCGCTGTCGGCCTGCTCGATGGGCAACATGTTCGCGCCGGGACCGAGCCCGCAGAGCGCGCAGTTGCAGAATGCGACTCCGACGCAGGCAGAACTCGTGCAGGCCTCGACCAATGCGCTGCCGGCCATCGCGACCGAGTGCCCCCCGATCAAGGTGCGGGTCGGCGGCGAGGTTATCTTCAAATACGTCAACAATTCGCGGCCGAATCCGCGCGAGCTGAATTACCAGGCCGTGATCGACAAGCAGTCGCGTAACTGCGTCGTCTCCAACGGCAAGATCACCATCCAGATGGGCGTCCTGGGCCGGGTGCTGCTTGGGCCCGCCGGCAATGTGCAGAACGTCGACGTGCCCGTGCGCTTTGCGATCGAGCGGGACGGCGTAGCCATGTTCTCGGAAAAGTACAGCGTGCCGGTCTCGATTACGTCCGGCGAGCAGTCGGGCTCCTTCACCAAGGTGGTCGAGAACGTCGAGGTTCCGTACCTCGGCGGCGAGCAGATCACCATCTGGGTCGGCTTCGATCCGGCCGCCTAGGACGGCGCGCCGCGCGGCCTGTGGGCTGCGGCGGCGCCTCATTGACTCGACGCCGGTTTCACGGCTTAGCTGATTTCGACTGCGGGAGAGATCTCGCCTGAACCCGTGGGCACGCTGCACCTGCAACGGCTACGGAAAGGGCGGGGCGCCGAAGGAGCAACCGCCCCGGAAACTCTCAGGCAAAAGGACCGCGTCGGTCGAAACTCTGGAAAGAAGCCGCCGCCATTGCCGATCGGGCGACACCCGTCGCCACCATAGCCGGATCGGCAATGCAGGCGGCTCACCGAAGGAGCAACCCGCTGTTGGCGGCGGGGAAATCTCTCAGGTTCGCGGACAGAGGGGGCACGGAACGCAACCTTCCGGTTGCGCAGTGTGTCGCCACCCGCGAGAGACTCATGGCCGAAGCGCCTGCCGAAAATCTGAAGACGGTCCTGCTGAACGACCGCCACCTGGCTCTTGGCGGGCGCATGGTGCCGTTCTCGGGCTACAGCCTGCCGGTGCAGTATCCAACCGGCATCGTCGCCGAGCACAAATGGACCCGCGAGCGCGCCGGCCTCTTCGACGTCTCGCACATGGGCCCGGGCTTCCTCATGCTGGGCGCGCGCTCCGGCGATGAGCAAGCCGATCACGAGCGGATCGCGGCGCTCGTCGAGCCGCTGGTCTGCGGCGATATCCGCGGCCTCAAGCCCGGCCAGATCCGCTATACGCTCCTCCTCAACGACGATGGCGGCGTGCTGGACGACCTCATGATTGCACGCTCACCGGTCTTTGCCGGCGGCCTCTACATCGTCGTCAATGCCGGGACCAAGGACGCCGACTTTGCCCGCATCGCCTCGGCCGTGGGCGAGCGTGCCGAACTCGTTCGCGCCGACGGCGACCACGCGCTGCTCGCGCTGCAGGGACCGCTGGCGGCGGACGTGCTGGGCGCTCTCGTCCCCGGCGTTGCCGGCCTCGGCTTCATGACCTACGGCGCCTTCGACTGGCGCGGCGACAAGGTCTTCGTTTCGCGATCCGGCTACACCGGAGAGGACGGTTTTGAGATACTCGTCGGCCAGGCCGATGCCGGAGCGCTGTGGGACGCCTTGCTCGCCGACGAGCGGGTGAAGCCGATCGGGCTCGGCGCCCGCGATTCGCTTCGTCTCGAAGCCGGCCTGCCGCTCTATGGCCACGACCTCGACGAGACCGTCTCGCCGACCGAAGCCGGCGTCAACTTCGCCGTCAGCAAAAGGCGGCGCGAAGCCCGCGATTTCCCCGGTGCCGACCGGGTCTTGCGAGAGTTCGGCGGCGACCTCAAGCGCGTTCGCGTCGGGTTGCTGGTCGATGGCGCGCCGGCGCGCGAGGGGGCAGAGATTCTCGATGCCTCGGGCGCCGAGGTCGGCAGGGTGACGTCGGGAGGCTTCTCGCCGTCCCTCGGCCGCGCGATCGCGCTCGGCTTCGTCCCGCCGTCCTTGAGTGCGGTCGGCACCGCGCTACAGGTTTCCGTCCGCGGCCGCGCCCAGGCCGCAACCGTCGCCCAATTGCCCTTTGTCCCACATCGTTACGTCCGGAAGGCCGCATCATGACCGTCAAATTCACCAAGGATCACGAGTACATCCGCGTCGATGGCGGGACCGGCGTCATCGGCATCACGCCCTACGCCCAGGAACAGCTGGGCGACATCGTTTTCGTCGAGCTGCCCGCGGTCGGCAAGGTGCTGAAGCAGGGCGACGAGGCCGCAGTGGTCGAGTCCGTCAAGGCCGCGTCCGAAATCTATTCGCCCGTGTCCGGCACGGTGACCGAAGTGAACCAGAATCTCGCGGGCGAGCCGGGCCTGATCAACAGCGCGCCGGAAGGCGACGGGTGGATCTTCAAGCTTTCGATCACGGACGCATCGGAGCTGGAAAGGCTGCTGGACGCCGACGCCTACGCAAAGCTTACCGACTGACGGATTGTTCGATGCGCTATCTTCCCCATTCCGAGGCCGAGCGGGCCGAGATGCTCGCCGTTATCGGCGCCTCGAGCGAAGACGACCTGTTCCGGGCCGTGCCTCGCACCGCCTTTAAGCGGCAGCCGCTCGACCTGCCGTCCCACGCGCCCGAGTTCATCGTCGAGGCCCAGATGCGGGCCCTCGCGCGGCGCAATCGCGCGGCAGCAGACGGGCCGTTCTTCATCGGCGCAGGCGCCTACCGGCACCACGTGCCTGCCAGCGTCGATCACCTGATTCAGCGCTCGGAATGGCTGACCGCCTACACGCCCTACCAGCCGGAGGTGTCGCAGGGCACGCTCCAGATGCTGTTCGAGTTCCAGACGCAGGTCGCGAACCTCACCGGCATGGAGGTCGCGAATGCCTCGATGTACGACGGCTCGACGGCGACCGCCGAGGCGGTGCTGATGGCCAAGCGCCTGACGCGGCGAAACCGCATCGTTCTCTCCTCGGGCCTCCATCCCCACTATCGGGACGTGGTGCGCACCTATGTCGGCGACGGCCCGGACCTCGTGATCGTGCCGTACGAGCTGTCGGGCACGATGCCGCTGACCATAGACGATCAGACCGCCGCGATCGTCGTCCAGTCGCCCGATTTCTTCGGCTCGCTGCGCAACGTCGGGGAGCTGGCGGAGATCGCCCATGACGCCGGTGCCTTGCTCATCGTCGTCGTCACCGAGGTCGTTTCGCTCGGGCTGCTCGAAGCTCCGGGCGCCGCGGGTGCGGACATCGTGGTGGCCGAGGGCCAGTCGATCGGCAACGGGCTCAACTTCGGCGGCCCCTATGTCGGGCTGATGGCGACGCGCAAGGAGTTCGTCCGCCAGATGCCGGGCCGCCTTTGCGGACAGACCGTCGATGCCGACGGCAACCGCGGCTTTGTCCTGACGCTTTCGACGCGCGAGCAGCACATCCGCCGCGAAAAGGCGACCAGCAACATCTGC
>CAYRNE010000082.1:0-9658 GCA_964425245.1 uncultured Devosia sp. | reverse complement strand
TGAGGATCAGCGCGAGCGAATCGCAAAGGCTGAAGGCGGCCTCCTGGCCACCCTTCACCTCGAAGGCGACGAGGGTCGAGCCGCCGCGCATCTGGCGGGTCGCAAGCTCGTATTGCGGGTGCGAGGGGTGGTGGGGATACATCACTCGTTTGACGCGCGCGTGCTCGCCGAGGAAATCGGCGATCCTGCTGGCGCTCTCGGTCATCTGCCGCACCCGGACGGGCAGCGTCTCGAGTCCCTTCAGCAGAACCCACGCGTTGAAGGGGCTGAGAGACGCTCCGGTCTGGCGCAGGAAGGTATGGACGTCACCGTCGATGACCTCGCGGCTGGAAAGTACGATTCCGCCGAGCACGCGCCCCTGGCCGTCTATGTGCTTGGTCGCCGAATAGGTGACGATGTCGGCGCCGAGTTCGAGCGGCTTCTGGTGGATCGGCGTGGCAAAGACGTTATCCACGATGAGCCTCGCACCGCCATCGTGGGCAATGGTGGCCGCCGATGCGATGTCGACGAGGTCCAGCGTGGGGTTCGTGGGCGTTTCGATGAACACGACCCTGGTGTTCTTCTGCATCGCCCGCGCGAAGTTTTCGGGGTCGCTGCCGTCGACCAGCGTCGAGGAGACGCCGAAGCGCGGCATGAAATCCTCGATCACGTATCGGCAGCCGCCGAACAGCGCCTGCGAGGCGACGATGTGGTCGCCGGCCCGCACCTGGCTCATGATGGCGTTGGTGACCGCGGCCATGCCGCTTGCGAAGGCGCGCGCCGCCTCGGCGCCTTCGAGCAGCGCCATGCGGTCCTGAAACATGTCGACCGTGGGGTTCGCGAACCGCGAATAGTTGTGGCCGGCGATTTCGTTCCTGAACAGCTTCTCCGCGTGCGCCGAGCTCGGGTAGCTGTAGCCCGATGTCAGGTAGAGCGCCTCGCTGGTCTCGTGGAACTGGCTCCGGGTCGTGCCGCCGTGGACGAGCTGCGTCTCGGGCGTCCGCTTGCGCGGATCGCTCAGGGGGTTGTCGGACTTTGCCATGCGACGCTCCAGAAACGAAAAAAGGCCGGCGCGAATGGCCAGCCCTTGGTCGCCTTTAGCTAGTTGTTTTAAGTGGCTGCAAGCGGACCGGCCAAATCACCACTGGCGGTTGCAATATTCCGCTCCGCCGCCGCCGTCAATTGCCGCGGCGACAAAGTAGAGGAGCTTTGCCGCGATCCTGCGTCGGCCCAATCGGGGCAATCCACTGGATTCGGGCGTTCGCGCACCCGAAGGCGTGGATAATCGCCACCGTCAGCGGATATAGAGGCATGTGCTGAAGGTACGGAGACGGTGGCGAGGGGCATGGCGGAGAACGAACCCTGGGCGCCGGGCGTCTTTCCCGCCCGCTACATCGAGCGGTTGAAGGTCCGGGGCGCCATCGTCGCGCCCGGCTTCGATGCCGACCAGGTGCAGCCGGCGAGCCTCGATCTGCGGCTGGGAGACGTGGCTTTCCGCGTTCGCGCCAGTTTCCTGCCCGGTCCCGACCATACAGTGATGGACCGCATCGAGGCGCTGAAGCTCCATGAGCTTGACCTGACCCGGAGCGCGGTGCTCGAGCGCGGCTGCGTCTACCTCGTGCCCCTGCAGGAATCCCTGCACCTTCCGCCGGAGGTGAGCGCGGGGGCCAATCCCAAATCCTCGACCGGACGACTCGACGTCTTCACGCGCGTCATCGGCGACCGCACGCGCGGCTTCGATACGCTGCCTGCGGGCTATCGTGGTCAACTCTTCCTCGAGATCAGTCCGCGCACCTTCCCGGTGCGGGTGCGCCGCGGCTCGCGGCTCAGCCAGATACGCTTCCGCGTCGGCGACACCCGGCTGAGCGTCGAGGACCACCGAAAGCTCCACGCGGCGCAAACGCTGGTCTACGACCCAAACGACGAGGTGGGCTACGGCGTCGCGCTCTCGATCGATCTAAAGGGCGAGGGGCGCAAGGGACTCATCGGCTTCCGCTCCAGGCGACATACGCCGGTGATCGACGTCGACGAGAAGGACACGCTCGACGTGCCCGACTACTGGGACCCGCTCATCAACCGCGGCGACGATCAGTTCATCCTCGATCCTGACGAGTTCTACATTCTCGTTTCGCGCGAGAGCGTGCACGTGCCGCCCGCCTATGCGGCCGAAATGGTGCCATTCGATCCGCTCGTCGGCGAGTTTCGCGTTCATTATGCCGGCTTCTTCGACCCGGGCTTCGGGCACTCGGCGGCCGGCGGCACCGGCAGCCGTGCCGTGCTGGAGGTCCGAAGCCGCGAAGTGCCGTTCCTCCTCGGCCACGGCCAGACCATCGGCAGGCTGATCTACGAGCGGCTGTCCGAGCCGCCCGACCGGCTCTATGGCGCTGGCCTCGGCTCCAATTACCAGGCGCAGACGCTGAAGCTTTCCAAACACTTCCGGCCGTTCACGCTCTGAGATCCCGGATCGTCCGCCGCGACCGTCACCGGCGCGGAACAGCTATTGCACCCGCCGCCAAACGGTGCCCGAACCGTCCTGCATCGTGTTCGGATCGATGAAGCGCATCGTGCTGCCGGTGCATTCGTGGTCGCGCTGCAGGTCACTCACGATCATGAAGGTCTGGATCGTGTCGCCGACCGTGATGGCGGTGAAAAAGCCGGTGCCCTGGTTGCGCGAGCACAGAGGCGACCCCTGGGTGCAGGTCTGGTCCTGGTACTGGAACAGGCCGTTCGCGTCGTACTGCCTGTACTGATAGCTGATCATGCCGAGCTGCGGCGCCGCGATCTCTGCGTACCAGACGCCCGCCATGGCCGCGACCACCTGGCTGTCCTGCTGCGCGACCATCTGCCTGAACGTCCGTGTCGCCTCCTCGTCGACAACCACCTGGTTGCCGGAGCGGCGGTTACAGTAGTCCTGCTGGGCGAGAGCGGGGGTTGCCGCGAGCGCGGCGAGGGCAAGTGCAAGCGGAATGCGCAAGGCGAACCCTCCTGCGATGAAGCCTCACATCTGCTGACAAGTGCCGCCGCCCGTCAAATGGAATCGGCGCTGCCCGGCGCCACGCCGCGCCGGCGGCCCCGCGTTCACCACCCCCCTTCGGCCTGCTTGACGCTCCCCGGCTTTTGCCCCAGATAGATGGCCGCTGCGGGTGTAGCTCAATGGTAGAGCAGAAGCTTCCCAAGCTTACGACGAGGGTTCGATTCCCTTCACCCGCTCCATCTGACACCTTCTCGACTCTGCTTTCCGGGCACGTCTCCGGCGTGGCTGCAATGCGCGCCGTTCATTGCGCCCGGCCGGCATCTTCCTTGCGGCCGGTTCCTTCGGGCCGCGTCCAGGCTGGCCTGGCGCAACATTTTCAGGATCGCTCATCTTTGGCGGCGAGATAGCCGTCGATATTGCCGCCCGACACATGGCGGAGTCTCTTGAAGTCGCTCGATCACAACATCATCCAGAGCGGCCTGTTCGGCCGGCCCAGCCGGCGGACGAAGTGCCCGCGCTCCTCGAAACGAACGGTCTCGATAGCCTTCCTTATGCGTACGCCACCGCCCGACCAGGCCGCCACATGAATTGACCGGGTGGCGCGGCAGCCGCACTCGGCTATAAGCCGGTGTCGACGAGGGCTCCCCGCCGGGAGGGCGAAGGCCGATGGTTGATTTCGACGCAGTGCGCGCGATCGACGTGCATACGCATGCCGAGGAGCCGTGCGGCACGCATGCCGACGACGGCTACGACGACTTCCAGCAGCACATGAAGTCGTACTTCCGCATGGAGCATTCGCCGCAGCCGGCCATCGCCGAGACGGCGGCCTATTTCCGCGAGCGCAACATCGCAGCCTGCATCTTTCCGGTCGACGCCGAGCGCGAGACGGGCTTCCGTCGCTTCAGCAACTACGAGGTCGCCGAGCAGGCGGCCCAGCATGCCGACGTGCTCATCCCCTTTGCCTCGATCGATCCGGCCAGGGGCAGGCTGGGCGCGCGCGAAGCCCGCGATCTCGTCGAAAATCACGGCGTGATGGGCTTCAAATTCCATCCGACCATGCAGGGATTCTATCCCAACGACCGCGCCGCCTACGTCATTTACGAAGCGATCGCGGAGACGGGCAAGCCGGCGCTCTTTCACACCGGCCAGACCGGCGTCGGCGCCGGCATGCCCGGCGGCATGGGTATGAAGCTCAAGTATTCGAACCCGATGCTGATCGACGACGTCGCGGCGGATTTTCCCTCGATGCCGATCATCCTCGCGCATCCCTCCTTTCCGTGGCAGGACGAGGCGCTCGCGATCGCAACCCACAAGCCGAACGTCTTCATCGATCTCTCCGGCTGGGCGCCAAAGTACTTCCCGCCGATCCTCGTGCGCTACGCCAATACGATCCTGAAACACAAAATGCTGTTCGGCTCCGACTGGCCCGCGATAACGCCCGACCGCTGGCTCGCCGATTTCGAGGCCCTCGACGTGCGGCCCGACGTGCGGCCGCTGATCCTCAAGGAGAACGCGCGCCGGCTCCTCACCGGCGCCTGGGACGCGAGCTGAGCCACTTTTGTCCGCATCCCGCTGCTGCGGCGCGGCGTCCCTCTGTTAACCCGGCGCGCGCCGTGCCAGATTCGTCCCGGCCAAGCGACAGAGGGCGGTCTACGTGAAGGTTCTCGTACTCGGGGCGGGCGTCATCGGCGTCACCTCGGCCTACTATCTTTCGAAGGCGGGGCACGACGTGGTCGTCCTCGACCGGCAGCCGGGACCTGCCCTTGAGACGAGCTTTGCCAATGCCGGCGAGATTTCGCCCGGCTATTCTTCTCCGTGGGCGGGGCCCGGAATTCCGGTCAAGGCGATCAAATGGCTGCTTATGCCGGATGGGCCGCTCGTCATCCGCCCGATGCTCGATCCGCGCATGTGGCTCTGGGGCCTGCGGCTCCTCGCGAACTGCACCGAGAAGGCCTACGCGATCAACAAGGGCCGCATGGTCCGGCTCGCCGAATACAGCCGCGACAAGATGATCGAGCTCAGGGCCGAGACGGGCATCGCCTACGACGGTCGCCAGCAGGGGACGCTGCAGCTCTTCCGCGCGCAGAAGCAGCTGGACCATGCCGCCGACGACATCGCCGTGCTGGAGCAGTACGGCGTGCCCTACGAAGTGCTCGACCGGGCGGGTTGCGTGGCCGCCGAGCCGGGCCTTGCGACAGCGCAGGTCGGGTTCGTCGGCGGTTTGCGCCTTCCCAACGACGAAACCGGCGACTGCAAGCTCTTTACCGAGCGGCTTGCCGCGCTTGCGGAGCGGCGGGGCGTCACATTCCGCTTCGGCGAGAAGATTGCCGCCATCGA
Organism: uncultured Devosia sp.; assembly: GCA_964425245.1. GTDB lineage: Bacteria > Pseudomonadota > Alphaproteobacteria > Rhizobiales > Devosiaceae > Devosia_A. The sequence goes on along the minus strand of CAYRNE010000082.1, from coordinate 4,368 downwards.
GGCGGAAGGCGGCCGCGTCAGCGGCGTTCGCACCGCCGGGGGATCGCTTCGCGCCGACGCCTATGTCGTCGCGCTCGGCAGCTATTCGCCGCTGCTGCTGCGTCCGCTCCGTGTCGACGTGCCGGTCTATCCGATCAAGGGCTATTCGCTGACGGTACCGATCACCGACGAGACGGTGGCGCCGGTCTCGACCGTCATGGACGAGACCTACAAGGTGGCGACGACGCGGCTCGGAGACCGCATCCGCATCGGCGGAACGGCCGAGATCGCTGGCTACGACAACCGGCTGCGGCCGCTCCGGCGCGGCCCGCTCGAACGTTCGCTGCGCGACCTCTTTCCGGCGGCGGGCGACGTGGGCAAGGCGACGTTCTGGAGCGGCCTGAGGCCGATGACCCCAGACGGCACGCCCGTTCTCGGCCGCGCACCCGGATACGCCAATCTGTTTCTCAATACCGGCCACGGCACCCTCGGCTGGACCATGGCGGCAGGTTCGGGCGTCGTGCTGGCCGATCTCGTTTCGGGCAGGCGGCCCGAGATCGAAACGGGGGACCTCGACCTTTCGCGCTACCGCGCCTGAGACGCGGGGCCGTGGCGCCTTACAGGCTTCGCGCCTGCCGCGTTCGACCATGCATCGTCTTGCCCCAGAAATAGGGCCGGGTGAGCAGCTGCCAGCCGGCACGGAACGAGGCGACCGAATGCATCATCCAGTAGAGGGGCAGGAAGAGCTGCTGCGGCAGCAGCGCCCAGGCGCGCCGCCGGGAAAGGCCGGCGATGACGAGCGCGAACGAGCCGCCATAGCCGAGGACCATGACGAGAATATAGGCAAGGTCGACCGGGTCGCTCAGCCGCGGCCAGTATCCCAAGGCGCCGCGGATGACGAAGCTCACGAGGAACACCGTGTGCAGGAGCGACGAGACGATGAGACTGCCGACATAAATCTGGAAGAACAGGAAGTTGCGCCAGCCGATATCCCTGAGGAAACGTCCGGCGCTGCGGTTGTGCACGATGAAAGTTTGCATCCAGCCCTTGATCCAGCGCGTGCGCTGCACCATCCACGCACCGAGCGTGATCGGCGCCTCCTCGTTGGTCTCGCTGCGCAGCGTGCCCGTACGGTAGCGCAGCCGGCTGAGCCGGACGCCGAGATCGGCGTCTTCGGTGACGTTGAATGCATCCCAGTGCCCCAGCTCCCGGAGCGCCGAGGTCCGGAAGTGGTTGCTCGTACCGCCGAGCGGCATCGGGAACCGGCGCTGCGCGAGGAACGGGAGCATCAGCCCGAACTGGCCGGCGTACTCGGCGCCGAACAGCGCGGTGATCCAGTTCTCTTCCGCGTTATCGACGACGAGCTCGGCCTGGATGCAATCGAGGCCCGGGTCGGATGCGAACTGGCTTGCGGCGAGCCGCAGCTGGTCGCGGTCGGGTATATCCTCGGCGTCGTATACTACCACGTAGTCTCCGCGGACGAGCGGCATCGCGAAGTTGAGCGCCTTGGGCTTGGTGTGCGGCGCCCCGTCGGGCACGACGATCAGCTCGAACCGGGGATCGGTGAGTACCGCCTCGACAGCCTCGATCGTTGCGGCGCTCCGCTCCTCGACGACGAACTTGATGTCGATCTTCTCGGGGGGATAATCGATCGCCGCCATGGCGCGGCTGAGCTGCGGAATCATGCCGGCCTCGTCGCGAAGCGGCACGAGAACCGAATAGACCGGCAGTTCGGTGTCGGGCAGCGGCGGGGGCTGGGTTTCGCCGGCGGACGGTGAACAGGCGGCTGCGACGCGTAGCCCCGCCGGCACGAGCAGCAACAGCGCGATGAACGGCAGGAGCAGCGCGCTCAGGTAGAACGGCGCAGCACCGACCGCCAGCGTCGTGAGCGCAAAGGCAAGCAGGAAACCGACACGGAGCGGCTTCGGCAGGTCGAGGTCGGCACTGGCGTATGGCCAGCGGCGGGTGAGGCGCTGCCGTGCCTCGATCATCAGTTGCTCCGACGAAGCCCGGGCGAGCCGTGCGCGAAGTGCGCGCGCCGGAACGATGCAGACATGCCGCGCGAGCTCGGGGTTGCCGGCCCGCGCCTGCGCGAGCCGCAGCAGGTCGTCGAACCTGGGGGAGCAGAAGGTGACGTCGCGGTCGAGCAGTGTCGTGCGGAAGGTGCGGACCTCGGCAAGGTGGTCGAGTCGATCGACCTGAGGTGCCCCGGTGGCCCTGCTGGGTACGACGGGCGAAAAGGCGAACCCCGCCCAGTGAGCCGCACGTTCGAATACCGTCTCTTCCCCGATCGCGAGCCGCCGGGCGCAGTAGTCGAGCGGATCGACCCCGAGCTCGACGGACTGCGCGAGGACCCGGTCTGCGAGAACCGGCGCGGCCTCGTTGCCGCCGAGCACTGCGGAGAGCAAACCTCTCCCGTACGGCTCGAGCTGTTCGCCCGCCCGTTGCAGCACATCCATTCGCTTGCCCCCACGCGTTACTGTGGCAATGCCTCATGGTACTTTGCGGAAGCAGCTCGTGACAGAGCGTTTCTTGTAGAGAATTGTCGTACACCAGTTGCGCGGTATCCGCTCGACCCTCGGCGCCGCAACTCGCCTTTTGAGGCGAATTGGGTCATAAGCCGGGCGAGGTCACCGCCCACTTTTCGCCCCGAGCCGATGCGCGTTTCGATGATCCTTGCCGCGGCCCTGCTGACCTGCGCCACCAGTGCGCTGGCGCAGGCGCTGCCGTATCACATCGACCCGAGCGCGCGCGAAATCGTGCCGAACCTCTCGGCAATTCCCTCAATCCGCTTCCTGACCACGGCCGATTTTCCGCCGTTCAACTATCGCGACGCCGACGGTCAGCTCATCGGCTTCAATATCGACCTCGCGCGCTCGATCTGCGAGGAGCTCGAGATCGCCTGCACGATCCAGGCCTGGCCCTGGGACCAGGCTGCGCGTGCGCTCGCGGACAACCAGGGCGATGCCCTCATCGCGGGGCTCGCGATCACGCCCGAAAACGGCATGCGCTTCGATTTCTCCTCGATCTATCTCGCCTTGCCCGGCCGCTTCGTCGTGCCGCTTGCATTATCGGAGAGTTTCGAGCCGCAGGTGCTCGCCGGCAGGCGCGTCGGGGTGCGCCGCGGCTCCAGCCATGCCGAGTTCATTCGCCGCTACCTCCCCGAGGCGGAACCGGTCGAGTACGAGAGTGAGCCAGCGGCGCTCGATGCGCTCGAAGCGGGAGAAATCGACGGCTGGTTCGGCGATGCGCTCCGCGCCTCTTTCTGGCTGAACGAGCACCTGACGTGCTGCGATTTCGCGGGCGAGCCGTACTTCCGGCCCGACCTTTTCGGCGAGGGCTTTGCCGTTGCGCTCCCGGCCGGACATGATCTCGTGCGGCAGGCCATCGACTACGCCCTCGTGCGTCTCAAGCGCAACGGAATCTACGACGAGATCTACCTGCGCTGGTTCCCGGTGAGCTTTTACTAGCGAGTAGCGAGTAGCGAGTAGCGAATGGTCGCTCCTACTCACGACTCACCATTCACCATTCACCATTCACCATTCACCGCTCATCCTGTCCGCATCCGGGCGCGGGCCGCGGCTTCGATGGCCGCTGTGGTAAGCCGGTCGATCGACAGGCGGTCGCGGATCATCTCGAGCAGGCGCAGCTCCTCCTGCGGCAGTTCGAGGTCGACGATCGCCACTTCGACCGCGACGGCATAGGCGGTGTCGTGCAGCCGCTCGGGCACCGCCGCGATCGCGGTGTCGAGGGCAGCCTCGATCCCGGTGCTGTTCACGGCGTCGACACACGCGTTGGCGACGCCCGCCAGCCGGCCCGGATCGAAGCCTCGAAATATCGGCATCCGCCCGATCAGTCCCTGCACCCGCACGAGCTCGTTGCTCGAGATGGCCGCGTCCGACGAAGCGGTGATGATCATGACGTGGATGAGCGCGTCCTGGGTCGAGAGTGCCATGGAAACCCTGCCTGATATGGAACGGCCCTAAGTACGGGCCTTGGGGCGAACTTGGCAAGGGTACGGCCATTGACGCGGCCCCGCCCGCGGTGCAACACAGCCGCCATCCCGAAAACTCCCGCTTCCTAGTAGGCCGAACGTGACCGCCCCGCTGCCAGACCTCGACCCCGCATTTTTCGATGCCGCGCGCACGGCACGCGCCTGGCCGTTCGAGGAAGCGCGCAAACTGGTGAGGCGGCTCGAAAAGACCGGCAAGAGCGAGGCGCTGTTCGAGACCGGATACGGGCCCTCCGGCCTGCCGCATATCGGCACTTTCGGCGAGGTGGCGCGGACTACCATGGTGCGCACCGCCTTCCGGCTGCTGACCCGCGATGCAATCCCGACGCGGCTGCTCTGCTTTTCCGACGACATGGACGGCATGCGCAAGATTCCGG
>CAYRNE010000081.1:0-9867 GCA_964425245.1 uncultured Devosia sp. | reverse complement strand
CGCCGCGAGCGATCCCAACGAGTCGCTCCCGTACCTGTTCGAGGTCGTGGGTGGCGTAGACGATCGCCGTACCTTGCTGGCGAAGGTTGTCGAACAGCCCGACCAGCATCTCCTGGGTCGGCACGTCGACGCCGGTGAACGGCTCGTCGAGGAGGATCACGCTCCCCTCCTGCGCAATGGCGCGCGCGAGGAAGACTCGCTTGCGTTGCCCGCCCGAGAGCTCGCCGATCTGGCGCTTCCGGAACGCGCTCATGCCGACCCGCTCGAGCGCGTCCGCGACCATGCTGCGGTCGCGGTCGGAGGGGATGCGAAGCATCTTCATGTGGCCGTAGCGGCCCATCATCACGACGTCTTCGACGAGCACGGGGAAAGTCCAGTCGACCTCCTCGGCCTGCGGCACGTAGGCGACGGTATTTGCCTTCAGGGCTTCGCGGACGGACATGCCGAGGATCTCCACCCGGCCGCGGGCGACGGGAAGGAATCCCATGATCGCCTTGAACATCGTCGATTTGCCGCTGCCGTTGACGCCGACGAGGGCGGTGATGGTGCCGGTCGGGAGCGCGAAGCTTGCGTCCCGCAGCGCCGTATGGCCGTTTCGGTAGGTGACGGTGATGCCCTCGACGCGCAGCCCGGAGTGGTCGTCCTGGGCGGGGACTCCGGCAATCCTCTGCGGGGCCTCGTTCACTCGGTCAATCCCTTGGCGATCGTTTCGGTCGTGACCCGCAGGAGATCGAGGTAGGTCGGTACCGGCCCGTCGGCCTCCGTCAGCGAGTCGACATAAAGAACGCCGCCATACCGCGCGCCGGTTTCACGCGCGACCTGCTGCGCCGGGTCGGGCGACACCGTGCTTTCGCTGAACACGGCCGGAATGCCGTTCTCGCGAACCGCGTCGATGACCTTGCGGACCTGCTGCGGCGTGCCCTGCTGGTCTGCGTTGATCGGCCAGATGTAGAGTTCCTTCAACCCCAGGTCCCGCGCGAGATAGCTGAAAGCGCCCTCGCTCGAAACCAGCCAGCGCTTCTCCTCCGGGATGCCGGCGATGATTTCCTGGAGGGGCGCCAGCGTCGCCGCGATCTCTGCCTTGTAGGCCTCGGCATTGGCCAGATAGGTCTCAGCGTTGGTGGGATCGTGTTCCGCGAACGCCGCCGCGATATTGTCGACGTAAATGGCGGCGGCCGAGGTCGACATCCATGCGTGCGGGTTTGGCTTGCCGGTGTAGGGCCCTTCGGCGATGCCCATCGGCTCGACGCCGTCCGAGACGACGACGCCGGGAACGTCGCGCAGGTTCTGGAAGAACTTCTCGAACCAGAGTTCGAGATTGAGCCCGTTCCAGAGGATCAGGTCGGCGTCCTGCGCGCGCACGAGGTCGCCGGGTGTCGGCTGGTAGTTGTGGATTTCCGCGCCGGGCTTGGTGATCGATTCGACGGCGGCCGCGTCGCCGGCGACCTTCCTCGCCATGTCGGCGATGACCGTGAAGGTCGTCACAGCCTTGAATCTTTCCTGCGCGAGCGAGGTAGTCGCGGCGGCCGCGAGCACGCAGGCGATGACCGCCGTCCTCGCCACTCTCGAAATCCTGCCCCGCATGGCGTCCTCTCGAACACTTCTTGTTGCTAATCATTCCTAACTGCATGTTCGGCAGCCGTTTGTCAAGAAGGATGGGATCTTACGGGATCAGCATGGGAGTGGATCGAGAGCACGCCGATGACCGCCCACTACCTAGCTGGCGGTTGACTAAAATCGGTGGGAGGAGGGCCGGCGCTCATTCCCCACGCATGGAGTCGATTGCGGCGGATGCGAGCTCTACATCAGGCCAAGGGCAGCTACGATCGGGCAGGCGGCAGTCGGGTGCTGCTCCCCAACGTTTCAGCCGCGATGTGCCTACATGCTGCCGGCTTCGCCTTGCGTGATCAGCCGGGCGCTGCGATGGCCGGTCAGGTAAATCCAGAGCCAGCTCAGCGCGACCGAAATGCGGTTCTTCATGCCGATCAGGAAGTAGATATGGGCCAGCCCCCATGCCCACCAGCCGATCCAGCCGGTAAGCTGAATCCAGCCGAAGTCGATGACTGCGGCGGACCGCCCGATGGTCGCGATGTCGCCCGCATGCGAGTAGCGGAAGAGCGGCGGCTCTTTCCCCTGTAGCCGGGCCTTGATCACGCGGGCCGCGTGGCGGCCGCCCTGCTTGGCGGCATCGCCGACGCCGGGCACAGGCCTGCCGTTGGGGCCCATCACCGTCACCGTGTCGCCGACCGCGAAGATGTTCGGATGGCCGGGCACGGTCAGGTCCGGATTGACCTTGATGCGGCCCGCCTTGTCGGCCTCGACGCCGAGCCACTCCGCCGCCGGCGAGGCCAGAACGCCCGCCGCCCAGAGAACCGTACCCGCGCGGATCGAATCGCCGTTGTAGGCGACGAGGCCGTCCGTGACCGAGGTCACCGGCCTACCCAGCATAACCTCGACCCCGAGCTTCTCGAGCGCCCGCTTTGCATAGGCCGAGAGCGACTCCCGGAATGCCGGGAGGACACGCGGACCGGCCTCGATGAGCACGACCCGAGCGTCTTCCGGACGAATCGAGCGGAACTCGCCCTCGAGCGTGATCCTGCCGAGCTCGATGATCGCGCCGGCCAACTCCACGCCCGTTGCACCGCCGCCGATGATGACGAAAGTGAGTAGCGCCTTGCGCTTTTCGGGATCGGGCTCGGTTTCGGCACTCTCGAACGCCGTGAGGAGGCGGCGACGTATGGCGGTTGCATCTTCGAGCGTCTTGAGCCCGGGTGCATGCGGCTCCCATTCGTCGTGCCCGAAGTAGGCATGCCTCGCGCCCGTCGCGATCACCAGGCTGTCGAAGGGAACCCTCCCGCCGTCCTCGAGCCGCACCAGCCGCCGCTCCGTGTCGATCCCGACGACGTTGCCGAGGAGAGTGGTCACCTCCGGGCGATTGCGCATGAGGTGACGGATGGGCCATGCGATCTCGGACGGCGAGAGCGCGGTGGTCGCAACCTGATAGAGGAGCGGCTGGAAGAGGTGGTGATTGCGCCTGTCGATGATGGTGATTGCGGCACCGCTGCCCGCGAGGTGCTTCGCAGCGCTCAGTCCGCCGAATCCGCCTCCGATGACGACAACCCTGTGGCGCTGGTGCTGCGACGTCATTTGCTGCCCTTTCTCGCCCCTGCCAGAGGTAGTGCCCAGCCGGCCTCGCGGCAACGAGCGAGCGCCGCCGACGAGGCAAATCAGCCATGCAGTTGAGTCAGACCGGCGTCAGCCGGAGAACTGGAAAAGCGTCCCGAAGACGACGACGAAGGCGAGGATATAGGCCACGACCCGTAAGGTGCCGTTGATGCTGTTCTCGCCCAGGATCAGCCGCTCCCAGTCTTTGTTGCCGGCGCGTTCGATCGCCTGGGGCGTGTCGGTGCCTTTATCGTCGTGCATTCGCACTCTCCACGATGCTCGCGGGGGTCTTAGATCGTGGACCGCAGAACCGCAATTGGTCGTTTGTAGGCCCCAGGAGCTCCCGGGTCTCCGTGCCGCCGTCAGGACGGGAGGTCGTCGACGCGCCGCCGGGCGACGAGCACGTCGCAGGAGACTGTCGAGAGGATGTTCATCGCCGTGCTCCCGAGGAGGACGTCCATGATCCCGGAGCGTCCATAGGTGCCGGTCACCACGAGGTCGATGTCGCGGTCGGTAACCAGCTTGGCGAGTGTCGACACAGGTTCTCCGAGCTCCGCGATGATCTCGACCTGGGACGCAGCCGCGGGGCCGGCCGCCTCAGTGAGCACGGCCCTGCATTCGTCGATCACCTGCGGGCGAAGCGTGCGCTCGAGTTCGGCCGGGTCCCCGGCGAGGCCGCGATAGGGCAGGTCGAACGCGTTGAAGAGGGTCAGTCGGCCCGGGCCGAACAGGGCAATCGCCAGTTTCAGCGCACTCGCCGAGGTGTCGGTCAGGTCGCTCGCAACCACGACCCGGCGCGGCGCGGCGCCGATCCGCTTCTTGACCACGAGGACGGGTGCCGGGGCGTGTTTTGCGAGGGCCGGAGCCAGATCGCCGAGGCGGTCCTGGCCGAAAAGGCTCTCGCGCGAGATGCCGGTAATGATGAGGTCGGATCTCTCGCGCGTGGCCGCCTCGAGGACGATGTCCTGCGGCTTGCCTACCTTGATCTCGATTGCCGTGTCGACGCCTTCCCATCCCGGGTATTCGAAGAGCAGCTTCCGGCGCGCCACTTCGACCGGATCGGCGCCGCGCCGCCAGGTCGGTTCGTCGGTGACGGAAACCGGCTGCTCGACGGCGTGGACGATGAGCAGCCGGGCATTCCAGCGCCGGGCGAGGTTGACCGCCCGGTCGAACGCGCGGTCGCTTCGCGCCGTGAGATCGGTTGCGAGGATCAGATGCCGCGGTGTCGTGCGGGAGTCGGGCATTTGGCCTCCATGGGATCCGCATCGTCCGCGAAAAGCTGACCGAAAGCAATCAGTGCGAGTCGCAGGGCCCTCGGCGGCAAGACGGCGCTTGCGTCACGTCAGGCGTCGCCGCGGTCAATCCATTCCGGGCGGGGCACGTTCCCGTTGCCTTCGGCGCGGTCGCGGTAGAGGGCGGCCCGGGCGAGCAGGGCCAGCGTGACCGGGGTCGTTACGAGCACGAAGGCGAAAATGAGTGCCTCGTGCAATGCCGGCCGCCCGGTGGCGACCGAAAAGAAGATCGAGGACGAGAGCAGGACGAACGCGGCGCCAAGACTCGTTCCAAGCGTCGGCGCATGGATGCGCTGGTAGAATGTCGAGAAGCGTACCAGCCCGACCGTACCGATAAGGGTGATTGCCGCTCCGGCAAGCACGAATACGGCCACGAGGACGGCCGCCCACTCCGGGAATGCCGAAAGATCGTTCATTCGATGACCTCGCCGCGCATGAGGAACTTCGCCAGCGCCGCCGTGGCGACAAAACTGAAGAGGCCGACCACCAGCGCTGCTTCGAAATAGAACAGGCTGCCGGTGCGTATCCCGAAGGTGATCATCAGCAGCATGCCGCTCAGATAGAGACTGTCGAGCGCCAGCACGCGGTCCTGCGCCCGCGGTCCGCGAAACAGCCGCCAGCAGGCGAGGCCCATTGCGAGCGCGAGCATGACCTGCGCTACGGTAACGGCCGAAAGGATGATGACGGCGCTCATTGCAGAATCTCCACCAGACGTTGTTCGTAGTGGCGCTTGAACGTGGCGACCCATTGGGCGTCGTCCTCGACATGGAGCACATGGATGGTCACGCGCCTGAGCGCGGAGTCGTGCTGGATCCAGGCGCTGCCCGGGGTAGCCGTAACGATGCAGGCCAGGATGGCGAGCCCGTTGGGGTCCGTCAGCTCGAGCGGGATTTCGACAAACGCCGATCGAGGTTCGCGCCCGCTGACGATCAGCCGGAGCACATCGAGATTGGAACGCACGACGTCGCGCAGAAAGTATCCGAGGACCTCGAAGATCGCGCCTATCCTGCGTAGCGCCGGCTTGGGCGGCTCGAGCTTCACGACCGCCCATGAGGCGAGGCTCGCGACGGCAGCGCCGAGCAGAACGTCGGCGAGACCGAAGTTCCCGCTGAGGAGAAGCCACATGACCAGCAGGGAAAGCCACAGCAGTGGGTAGGGCAGAATGCGTCTCATTGGATGCCCCCGCCGTTTGCGGTCCCCAGCACGACGTGCATGTAGTCGCGAGGCAGGTGCAGGTACGCGGCTGTGGCCTCCATGTAGGACATGGCCGGTCCCGCCAGCACGGTCAGCAGGACGCATAGGCCGAGCAGCGTGAGAACCGCGGCCAGTTCGACGGCGCTGACCCGAGGGAGAACCTCGTTCTCGAGCGGCACCCAGAACGTGTTGATGCCGGCGCGGAGCAGCGCGATCATTGCCGCGAGGCCGGAGATGATCAGCAGCGCGACGAGCGCCCAGGTTCCCAATCCGACCGGCGCACCCGACCCGAAGCCACCGAGGTTGAGAACGGCGCCGATCATCGCAAACTTGGCGAGAAAGCCCGAGAGGGGCGGCATGCCCGCCAGCAACAAGGCGCAACAGCCGAAGGCGAGACCCAGGAACGCCAGCGTTCGCGGCGTGGCGACGCCGACTTCCTCGGCATCGACCGGCTCTTCGTCGTCCCCGAACGCTTCGAGGGTCACGGCCAGCACGTCGGCTTCTGCGCTGCGTCCCCGTTCCACGAGCTCGACGATGAGGAAGAAGCAGGAAAGCGCGAGCGTCGAACTGACGAGATAGTAGAGCGCTCCCGCCGTCACCCCGGCGTCACCGTATCCGACGATCGCGAGCAGGGTCCCCGACGACACGAGGACGCTGAATCCGGCCATGCGTGCCATCAATTGAGAGGAAAGCACCCCGATGGTCCCGAAGGCGATGGTCGCCATGCCGCCATAGAACAGCCAATCGTCTGCGAGGTCCGCGAGAGAGCCCGAGCCCTCGAGGAGCAGCGAAAGCCTCAGAATGACGTAAACGCCGACCTTGCTCATGATCGCGAACATGGCCGCGACCGGTGGGCTCGCCGCGGCGTAGGTCGTCGGCAGCCAGAAGCATAAAGGCCACATGCCCGCCTTGACCAGGAAGGCGATGCCGAGGATCGCCGCCCCGGCCTCGAGCAGCATGCCGTCGTCGGCGGAAACCCGCGTAATCCGTTCCGCGAGATCGGCCATGTTGAGGGTCCCGGTCACCCCGTAGATGAGGCTCACGCCGATCAGGAACAGCGACGAGGTGGCAAGGTTGATGGCGATGTAATGGAGTCCGGCTTTCACCCGCGTGCTTCCCGAGCCGTGCAGGGCCAACCCATAGGAAGCGGCAAGTAGGATCTCGAAAAAGACGAAAAGGTTGAACAGGTCGCCGGTGAGGAAGGCCCCGTTGAGGCCCATCAGCAGCAACTGAAAGAGAGTATGGAAGTGCCGTCCGGCCCGGTGCCAGCGCGCCGCGGAAAAGGCGATCGAGGCGAAGGCCAGCACGGCGGCGAGAACGACCATCAAAGCCGAAAGCCGGTCGGCGACGAGGACGATGGCAAAGGGGACCGGCCAGTCGCCGAGGCGGTAGACGCTGAGGCTCGCCGACCCATTCGCCGTAGCCGTCAGCAGCGCCAGGGCCGCCGCCAGCAGCACCACCGTTGCGATGACGTTGATGGTGAGCTTGAGGGTGTGGTGCCGGTCGTCGATCAGGACCAGCAGCACGCCCGCAAACAGCGGCAGGACGATCGGCAGGATAGGCAGATGCGCGAGGAGGCCGGCCATCTCAGCGCTCCTGTCCGTCGACATGATCCGTGCCGGTCAGTCCGCGCGCGGCGAGCAGCACGACGAGGAAGAGCGCCGTCATCGCAAAACCGATGACGATGGCGGTGAGGACGAGCGCCTGAGGCACGGGGTCGGCATAGGACGAGGGGTCACCGGCAGCCTCGAGGATAGGCGCGGCGCCGCTTTTCAGCCGCCCCATGCCGAATATGAAGAGATTGACCGCATAGGAGATCAGCGACAGCCCGATGATCACCTGGAAGCTGCGCGGGCGCAGCAGCAGCCACACGCCGGATCCGGCGAGCACGCCTATGCTGAGAGCAAGGACCGCTTCCATCACCTGGCCTCCACCCGGTCGTCCAGGGCGCCATCGGCCGGCGCCGGACGAAGCTTCGCCGGTCTCGCGCTGCGGATCGACTGGTGCGCGATGGCGATCAGGATGAGCACCGTGGCCCCCACGACCAGCACGAAGACGCCGAGGTCGAAGAGGAGCGCGCTCGCCAGCGGCACACGGCCGATGAACGGCATATCGAGGTACTGGAAGGCGGACGTGAGGAACGGATAGCCGAACAGCCACGCTCCGGTTCCCGTAAGGAGCGCGATCAGCAGCCCGGCGCCGATCCAATACACCGGCAGGATGCGCAGCCGGTCCTCGACCCAGCGCGTCCCGCCGGCGAGATACTGCAGCACGAAGCCGATCGACAGCGCCACGCCAGCGATGAAGCCGCCGCCCGGCTGGTCGTGCCCGCGCAGGAAGAGGAAGATGGAGAGCACGATGATTACCGGGAACAGCCAGCGCATGATAACTGCCGGCACGAACAGAAAATCGGACGCAATCGATCCTTCGGCGTCGGGGCTGCGCTGCGATTCGAACCTGCTTTGAATGAGCTGCTGCTCGGGTCGCTCGATGCTGTCGGCCGCTGGCCGGAACCGGCGCAGCAGGGCAAAGGTCGTCAGCGCAACGATTCCGAGCACGGTTATCTCGCCCAGGGTGTCGAAACCACGGAAATCGACGAGGATCACGTTGACGACGTTGCGGCCGCCACCCAGTGCGTACGCGTTGTCCAGGAAATAGGCAGCGATGCTGTCGGGTGCATCGCGGGTCATCACCGCATAGGCCACGAACGCCAGCCCGCTGCCTGAGACGATCGCGAGGATGATGTCGCGGATGCGCCGGAACCGCGCGCTGCGGGAGCGCGCGACGTCGATATTCGCCTCGGCGAAGCGCTTGGGCAGCCACCGAAGCCCCAGCAGAATCAGGATGGTCGTAACGACTTCGACCAGCAACTGCGTCAGCGCGAGGTCGGCCGCCGAAAACCACAGAAATGTAATCGAGGTCGCGAGACCGGCGCCCCCAGTAAGCATCAGCGCGACCAGTCGATGATATTTCGCCTGCACCGCGGCCCCGACCGCGCACGCCATGCCGACCAGCCAGACCAGGCTCAAGCCGGGATCGACGCCATCGAGCGAGAGGCCGAGCACTCGCACGCCGCCCATCAGGGGCAGGGCGGCGGCGAGGATCGCCACGCTGACGAGGATCGCCAGCTGCGGTTGTAGCCGTCTCGTGCCCAGGAGTTTCTCGAGGGATCTTGCCCATTTCACCGACAGCAGGATCAGTGTCTGCTCGAAGAAGCGCGGCCCGATAAGGTCGCGGATCAGGGGCGGGCCATCGACGCCTCGCGAAAGGTAGCGCTGCAGCACGAGATAGAGCAGCACACCGCCCACCAGCGCCACGAGGCTCATCAGCAGCGGTGTCGTCACCCCGTGCCAGACGGCGAGGCTGTAGGTGGGGGTGGCGGGGCCGAGCACCGACAGTGCAGCCGCACCGAGGTAGGGTCCTATGGCAATGCCGGGAATAATGCCGACGACGAGGCAGATGAGGACCAGAATCTCTATCGGGCGGCGCATCAGGGCCGGCGGTTCGTGTGGAACCCGGTCGAGCTCGGTCGGGGAAGGCCCGAAGAAGACGCCGTGAATGAACCGCAGCGAGTAGGTGACGGCAAACAGGCTCGCGAGAACGGCAACGAAGGGCAGCGACAGGTCGACGAACGGATTGGTGTTCTTGATCGCGGTCTCGGCGAAGAACATTTCCTTCGAGAGAAAGCCGTTGAGCAGGGGCACGCCTGCCATGGCTGCCGCAGCGACCATTGCCAGGGTGCCCGTTATGGGCAGGAAGCGAAACAGCCCGCTCAACCGCCGGATATCGCGGCTGCCGGCTTCATGGTCGATGATCCCGGCCGCCATGAACAGCGAGGCTTTGAATGTCGCGTGATTGGCGATGTGGAAGATCGCGGCGACCAGGCCGAGGGGCGAGCTCATTCCGATGAGCGTCGTGATCAGCCCGAGGTGGCTGATGGTGGAGAAGGCGAGAAGCCCCTTGAGATCCTGCTGGAAGATCGCCGAATAGGCGCCGATGAGCAGCGTCGCCAGGCCCACATAGGTGACAATCCAGAGCCACGCGGTGGTGCCCGACATGACCGGCCACAACAGCACCAGCAGAAACACGCCTGCCTTCACCATCGTGGCTGAATGCAGATAGGCCGAAACGGGGGTCGGCGCGGCCATCGCCCTCGGCAGCCAGAACTGAAAGGGAAACTGGGCGCTCTTGGTGAATGCGCCGAGCAGCACCAGCA
>CAYRNE010000080.1:0-9961 GCA_964425245.1 uncultured Devosia sp. | reverse complement strand
CGCCAAGTACACGATCAACCCCGCAATCGCGCACGGCATCAGCAGGCACATCGGCTCGGTCGAGGTGGGCAAGCGTGCCGACCTCGTGCTCTGGAACCCCGCCTTCTTCGGTGTGAAACCGGAAATGGTGCTGCTCGGCGGCTCTATCGCCGCCGCGCCCATGGGCGATCCGAACGCCTCCATACCGACGCCCCAGCCGGTGCATTACCGGCCCATGTTCGCCGGCTATGGCCGGCTCAGGACCAGCTCCTCGGTCACCTTCGTCTCGCGCCTCGCGCACGAGAACGGGCTCCAGGCCCGGCTCGGCGTCGCCAAGGCCACGGTGCCGGTGGAGAACACGCGCGGCGGACTTTCCAAGGCATCGATGGTCCACAATTCCGCGACCCCGCTGATGGAGGTGGACCCGGAGACCTACGAAGTCCGCGCCGACGGCGAGCTGCTCACCTGCGCGCCGGCGACCGTCCTTCCCATGGCGCAGCGGTACTTCCTGTTTTGACGGGGTAGCCGGAACTTGTCCCCGCCCTGATGTTCATGCTGCGTTTTCCGCGAATCGGGGTGAACGCGACCGCCGAGACGCGCGGGGATCGTGGCGCGATGCCGAGAACTGGTCTAGCGTAAGGTCAACTCAGGGCTAGGGAGGCCGGACCATGGAAGCACTGCCCCTCGTCGCAACCATGCTCGGCGGCATGGACGTCTCTGCTGCCGTGATCCTCAACTTCACCGGCAACATCGACAGCGCGGTCGTGCGATACGATTGCGGCGACGAGGCCTCGCTCCAGGTCCGGTACATCAACGCCGCGCCGAACTACCTCGCGATCGTGCCGGTCGAGGGCCAGAACCTCCTGTTCGTGACCGTTCTGAGCGCCTCGGGCGCACGCTATGCCGCGGGCGAATACGAATGGTGGACGAGCGGACCCGACGCGACGCTGTCGAATCTCACGACGCCGGACGCCGACCCGGTGACCTGCACCGAGATTTCCGAGACGCCCTGAGGTTTGCCGCTCGACCCGAGGATTTTCGCCGGCCCCGGTGTCGTCACGCGGCCGGCTCTTTGACTCGGCGCGTTGACCGGCTAGTGTCGGCCCGGTTGGGAAGCCACGGCGATTGACGGTTACGAGCATGGCGACGCTGCGCGCGGTTTCCTACCTGCCCCCCGGACACGGCCGGAACATCTGGGATCTGACGGTCCTGCGGCACGACGAGCGGCGGGTTCGCCGGCGCGCCATACCGCTGGCGCACGGTGACGAGGTGCTCGTCGATTTTGCCGGGCCGGTGACCCTCGAACAAGGCGGCGCCCTTGAGCTCGAGGACGGCCGCTGCGTCGAGATCGTCGCCGCCGAGGAGGACCTCTACGAGGTTCGAGGGCGCGACGCGAAGCACCTGATGCAGCTCTGCTGGCATATCGGCAACCGCCACGCCAAGGCGCAGATCGAAGCCGAATGGGAGGGGATCGGCGACCGGATCGTCATCCTGCGGGACCCCGTGCTGCGCGACATGCTGGTCGGTCTCGGCGCCACCGTGACTGAAATTTCGGAACCCTTCGCGCCGCTCGAGGGGGCCTATCACAGCCATGCCCACGGGGCCGGCGACCACGCTCTCGTCTATCACCGATGACCGAGCCCCGGGCCCTGCAGAAGCTCTTGACCTGGCTTTCGGCCGCCTTCCCGGTCGGCGCCTTCGCCTGGTCGGCCGGACTTGAGACGGCAATCGCGGAAAGTCGCGTAAACGACTCCGCAAGCGTGCAGAACTGGCTTGAAGGCGCGCTGCGCCACGGCGGCATCCGGACCGACGCCATCATCCTCGCCGAAGCGTGGCGAAGAACGGGCGACGCCGCCGCACCGAACCTCCGGGCCCTCGCGGATCTTTGCCTCGCCCTTGCCCCGGCCGCCGAACGCCATGCCGAAACGAGCCTCACCGGCGACGCCTTCGCACTGGCCACAAAAGCCTGGCCCTCGCCCATCCATGACCGGCTGCCCTCGCCCTGCCCTTACCCGGTGGCGGTGGGCGCAATGGCCGCCGCGCATGGCATCGCACTTCCCGAGACGCTGCTCGGGTACCTGACGGCGGCCGTGCAGGCCCAGGTCTCGGTCGCCGTGCGACTCGTGCCATTGGGACAGACAGATGGATTGGCCGTGATCGCCCGCCTCGAACCCGCGGTCGAAACGCTCGCCGGGGATGCGGCGAACGCGAAGCTGGATGACATCGGCGGCATGGCCTATGCAGCGGATATCGCCCAGATGCGCCACGAAACGCTCACGACGAGGATTTTCCGCTCATGATCATGGGCATCGCCGCGCTGGTCTTCATTCCGCTGCTTGCGGTGTCGATCGCCTGCCTGCTCTGGGCGATCGGCCGCACCTGGCCGCTGCGCGACAGGGAAATGCTGGCAATGGTTCTGAGCGGCCGCCCGGCCGGCCCGCGACTGCCATCCCGCTGGCTGTTCCTTCTCGCGGCCGTGCTGGCGCTTGCGGCCGGGGTCATTGCGCTCTCGCTGGCCGACGAGACGGCCGGCGGGGCGACTCTCAACGCTCTCGGACTCCTGCTCGGCATCATTTTCCTCGCCCGCGGCATTGCCGGCTACGCCCCGCAGTGGCGTGCCGCCTACCCGGCGGAACCCTTCGCCTCGCTCGACCGCAAGAGCTATTCGCCGCTTGCGCTCTGGGTGGGCGCGGGCTTCCTGCTTCTCGTCCTGCTGAGGTTGACATGAGTTCTCCCAACGGCCCGCTCCGCGTCGGCATTGGCGGACCCGTAGGCTCGGGGAAGACAACCCTGTGCGAAATGCTGCTCAAGGCGATGCGCGACCGCTATTCGATGGCGGTGGTCACCAACGACATCTACACCCGCGAGGATGCGCTGATCCTCGCCCGCGCGCAGGCCATCTCCGAGGATCGAATCGTCGGTGTCGAGACGGGCGGCTGCCCACATACCGCGATCCGCGAGGACGCTTCGCTCAACCTCGCCGCCATTGCGGAACTCAATCGGAAGTTCCCGGACCTCGATATCGTTCTGATCGAGTCCGGCGGCGACAATCTTGCCGCAACCTTCTCTCCCGATCTCGCCGACGTCACGCTCTACGTCATCTCCGTCGCCGAGGGGGAGAAGATTCCGCGCAAGGGCGGCCCGGCGATCACCCGCTCCGACCTTCTCGTCATCAACAAGGCGGACCTCGCGCCATACGTGAACGCGAGCCTCGAGGTGATGGAGGCCGATACGAGGCGCGTCCGCGACGGGCGCCCCTATGTCTTCACCGACCTGCTGCGCCGCGACGGCCTCGACGAGGTAATCGCCTTCCTTGAAAGAATGGGCGGGCTGGAGCCGGCGCGGGCGGCCGAGTAGTGCCCGGCTTCATTCGCCTGACGCGCGACCTGACCCTCCCGATCGCGGCACCGGTCTGGCCGGCAGGCGTGACGCCCGCGCCCTTTTCGGCGAGCGTGGCCCCGAAGGTTCATGCGCTCATGCGCCTCGCCTACACCGAGGGCGGCGGCACCGTAGCCGCGGAATTCGACGCCTGGTGGACGGCGACGCGCCACGACCCCGAGTTCGACGCAGGCCTCTGCTTTCTTGCTGCAGCCGACGGCGAACCGGTGGGCTTCGTCCTCTGCTGGACGTCCGGCTTCGCCAAGGACGCCGTGGTGCATCCCGGCTGGCGCCGCCGCGGCATTGCCACGGCGCTGCTCAACACGGCATTTCTGGCGCTCGCGCGGCGCGGGCACACGGAAGCCGCCCTCAAGGTCCATGCCGGCAACGAGAAGGCGCAGCGCCTCTACGCCGCGCTCGGCTTTCGCGGCGCCTAGCGCCGGGTCAGCCTTCCTTCGGCTCCGGGTCTTTGCCGGGCCGCTCGTCGGGGAACTCCTCGGGCGGGTTCCCGGGCACGGTGTCCGGACGCGGCGCCGGCGGCTCCTCGGGGCGCGGGTTTTCCGGCGGAACCTCCTGCGGGCCGCCCGGCGGCAGCTCCGGGGGTTGCCCCGGTGGCACTTCCTGTGGCCGCCCGGGAGGAATCTGCCCCCGCACCAGCGCGACTACGCTCCGCGCCGGCAGCGTCGCGCTTTCGCCCTCGATCGCGACCGGCGCGGCATCGTCGGAAACGATCCCGACCTGCCAGCCTCCTTCCGGCAGCTTCGCCGGCACCGGCTCCGCGCGCCGGTTGAACCACACCAGTATCTCGTCGCCGCCGGCATTGAGATGCATGCCCAGCACGGAAGCGGCAGAATCGTTCCAGTCGCCGTCGTTGAGCTCCCTGCCCTCCGGGTGCAGCCAGACGACGTCGCGGACGCCGTGCCGGGCATGCCCGGTGAGGAAGTGGTCGTTCGTCAGTGCGGGATGCTCCTGCCTGAAGCGGCGCAGCGCCGCCACGAAGTCGACAAGCGCTCCGTCGGCGGATTCCCAGTCGACCCAGGTGATCTCATTGTCCTGCGCATAGGCGTTGTTGTTGCCCTGCTGCGTGCGGCCCATCTCGTCGCCCTGCTGGATCATCGGCAGGCCCCGCGAGACGAACAGCGTTGCCAATAGCGCGCGCACGTCGCGCCTGCGGGCGGCATTGATGGCGGGGTCGTCGGTCGGCCCCTCGACGCCGCAGCTCCAGGACGAATTGTTGTTGTGGCCGTCCCGGTTCTCCTCGCCGTTCGCTTCGTTGTGCTTTTCGGCATAGGAGACGAGGTCCTTGAGCGTGAACCCATCGTGGACGGCAAGGAAATTGACGCCGTGGCTGGGGCGGCGGCCCCCGAAGTTGAAGACTTCCGCCGAACCCGCCACCTTTCCGGCAAGTGCGCCGATCTTGCCCTGGTCTCCGCGCCAGAACGAGCGCACCTCGTCCCGGTAGGTATCGTTCCACTCGCGGAACTCCTTGCCGAACCGGCCGAGCTGATACCCGCCCGGCCCGGGATCCCAGGGCTCGGCGATGAGCAGGCATTTGCTCAGCACCGGGTCGGCCTTGATGGCCTTGAGCATCGCCGCGTCCGGATTAAACCCCGGCTCGCGTCCCAGGACCGGCGCGAGATCGAAGCGGAAGCCCGAGACACCGCCCTCCTCGACCCAGTACCGCAGGCTCTCGATCACCAGCCGCTGTGTCGCCGGATGGTCGCAGCGCAGCGTGTTGCCGGTGCCGGAGTCGTTGACGAGGTGCTGCTTCCCGTCGACCTCGACGTGCCGGTAATAGGTCAGCGCATCGAGCCCCTTGAGGCTCAGCACCGGCCCCATCGCGTCGCCCTCGCCCGTGTGGTTGTAGACGACGTCGAGGATCACCGAGATGCCGGCCTTGCGGTACAGATCGGTGAGATTGCGCAACTCGGGGATGCCGAGCGGAGCAAGCCGGGGATCCGGCGCGGAGTAGGTCACGGGGTTATAGCCCCAGGCGTTGGTCAGCCCGAGGATCGGCAGGTGCGCATCGTCGATGAAGGCGGCGATCGGCATGAATTCGACGACGTCGACCCCGAGATAGAGCAGGTGATCGATCACCCGGCGCGAGGTCAGCCCGCCGATGGTGCCGCGCAGCGGCCCCTGCACCGAGGGGTGCCGCATCGTGTAGCCGCGCACGTTGAGTTCGTAGATGAGGTTCGGGTTGCGCCGCCGGGGCGTCGCGTGCCTGGGTACCGGTGCAACGACCAGGGCCTTCGGGACGAGCGGTGCGGTGTCCTCGGCGTCCTCCCGCGGCAGCCGCAGTCTCGGCGAGCGCACGAATGGCCGGTCGAGCCGCTTCGCGTAAGGATCGACGAGGAGCTTGTTGGGATCGAAATGCAGTCCCTGATCCGGATCGTATGGGCCGTCGGCGCGAAACCCGTATTTCGCGCCGCCGCCGATCCCGGCAACCAGCCCGTAATGGATGTTGTTCTCGTGCCCGTCGAGTTCGAAGCGGCCGATCTCCCGGTCCATGTCGTCGTAGAGCGACACGTAGAGGGCGGATGCCCTCTCGGAATAGACGGCGAAATTCACGCCTTCGGCCGTGATGGTTGCGCCGAGGAACTCGGGGCTTCCGCCGTGCGGCACGAGCTCGGGCTTCACGTCGGGCGCAATCTCAGGTGATGACGCTGGGCGCGTTGCGGCCCGTGCGTTCCCTGATCTGGGCGAGGGTGTCGGCGATGGAAATGAGGTCGTCGAGGGCAGACTGCGTGTCGAGGTCGTGCTGTCCATGCGGGGGTTCGTACCGTTCGAGGTAGACCCGCAACGTCGCCCCTACCGTCCCGGTTCCACTGAGTCTCAGGACGATCCTGCTGCCGTCGGAAAAGCCTATGCGAATTCCTTGTCTCACGCTCGTCGAGCCGTCGATGGGGTCGCTGTAGGCAAAATCGTCGGCATAGGCGATCTGCCGGCCCCCGGCCTCCGTTCCGGCGAGCCCGGCAAGCCGCTCGCGGAGATCGTCCATCAGCCGGTTCGCCGTTGCGAGGTCCAGCTCCTCGTAGTCATGGCGGGTGTAATAATTGCGCCCATAACTGGCCCAGTGTTCGGTCACGATTTCGTCGACACTCTGCCTGCGCACCGCGAGGATGTTCAGCCAGAGCAGCACGGCCCAGAGGCCATCCTTCTCGCGCACGTGGTCGGAGCCGGTGCCGGCGCTCTCCTCGCCACAGATCGTCACGCGGCCGGCATCGAGCAGATTGCCGAAAAACTTCCAGCCCGTCGGCGTCTCGTGCATCTCGACGCCGAGCTTCTCGGCGACCCGGTCGGCCGCCGCGCTCGTTGGCATCGACCGGGCAATGCCGGCGATCCCCTTCCTGTAGCCCGGCGCAAGGTGAGCGTTCGCCGCGAGGATCGCGAGCGAATCCGAGGGCGTCACGAACCGGTTCCGCCCGATGATCAGATTGCGGTCGCCGTCGCCATCCGACGCAGCGCCGAAATCGGGCGCGTTGGGACTCATCATCAATTCGAACAGTTCGTGCGCATGAACGAGGTTGGGATCGGGATGACCGCCGCCGAAATCGGGCGACGGCACGCCGTTGATCACCGTGCCTTCCGGCGCATCGAGCATGCCCTGCAGCAGCGTGCGCGCATAAGGACCGGTGACCGCATGCATGGCGTCGAAACGCATGCGGAAGCCCGAGCGGAACAACCCGCGTATGGCATCGAAATCGAAGAGCGACTGCATCAGCCCGGCGTAGTCCGAAACCGGGTCGATCACCTCGACCACCATGGCGCCCGAATGGTGCGTCCCCACCGTGGAAAGATCGACGTCGGGCGCGTCGACCGTGAGGTAGCGGTCGATCGCCTTCGACCGCTCGTAGACGGCATTCGTGATCTTCTCGGGCGCCGGGCCGCCGTTGCCGGCGTTGTACTTGATGCCGAAATCGCCGTTCGGGCCGCCGGGGTTGTGGCTCGCAGACAGGACGAGGCCGCCGAAAGCATTGTGCTTGCGGATCACGTGGCTCGCGCCCGGCGTCGAGAGCAGGCCGTTCTGGCCGACCAGCGCGGCGCCGAACCCGTTCGCCGAAGCGATGCGGATCGCCTTCTGGATAGCCACGTCGTTGTAGTAGCGGCCGTCGCCGCCGATCACGAGCGTCTTGCCCTCGAACCCCTCGAGGCTGTCGAAGATCGACTGCACGAAGTTCTCGACGTAGTTCGGCACCATGAAGGCGGCCGTGCGCTTGCGGAGCCCGGAGGTTCCCGGCTTCTGGTCCGTGAACGGCGTCGTGCTAATCGTCTTGATCGTCATCGCGCTTGAGCCCCAGCAGATTGGCGTAGAGGGCGGCGTATTTTTCCGCGCTTGTCTCCCAGGATACATCGGTCTTCATGCCGCGCCTCTGCATCTTGCGCCAGACTTTGCGCCGGCCGTAGAGATTGATGGCGCGGCGGATCGCCTCCTCCAGTGCCGGTTGTGTCGCCGGCGAGAACACGATCCCCGTCGCCGCCCCGGCCTCGATCGCCATTTCGTTGGCGTCGATCACCGTATCTGCAAGGCCGCCGACGCGGCTGACAATCGGCACGCAGCCGTAACGAAGGCCGTAGAGCTGCGTCAGCCCGCAGGGCTCGAACCGCGAAGGGATGAGGATTGCGTCTGCCCCGCCCTGCATCAGGTGGCTCAGCGCCTCGTCGTATCCCGTGACGACCCCGACCTTGCCCGGGTGCCGCGCCTGCGCATCCTGAAATCCATGCTCGAGCGCGACCTCACCCGAGCCGAGCACGGCAAGACGGCCGCCCCGGGAAACGAGTTCGTCGAGCGCGCCCAGCAGCATGTCCATGCCCTTCTGCCAGGTGAGGCGGCTGACCACCGCGAATAGCGGTCCCTCGCCCTCCTCGAGGCCCAGCGAGCGGAGCAGCTTGACCTTGTTGGCTGCTCTAAGCTCGGTCGAGTTGGCCCCATAGTGATCTGCAAGCGCCGGATCGGTCTGCGGGTTCCACGCCTCGGCGTCGATGCCGTTGAGGATGCCGTGGAGAACGTCGGCCCGGCTGCGCAGCAGCCCTTCGAGTCCCATGCCGTACTCCGGCGTCCTGATCTCCCATGCATAGGTCGGGCTTACCGTCGTGAGCATGTCGGCGCATTGCAGGCCCGCCTTGAGGAAGCCGATGCCGCCATAGAACTCGATGGCGCCTTCGTTCGCCGCACGATAGTCGAGACGGAGCGAAGGAAATATGTCCCAGCCGAACCTGCCCTGAAATGCCAGGTTATGGACGGTGACGATCGTCTTGACCCGCGTCGGCGCGTTGAAAGCGACGTAGGCGGCCGCGAGGGCCGCCTGCCAATCGTGCGCGTGCAGGATGCCCGGGCGGTACTGCGGAACGAGGCCGCGGCCCAGTTCGTACGCGGCAAAGCTCAGGGCCGCGAACCGCGCCCAGTTGTCCGGCCAGTCCTTGCCGTCGGGTCCGAGATAAGGATTGCCCGGCCGGTCGTAGAGATGCGGGGCAACAAGAACGATGAGGTCGAGCCCGGCCGCCCTGCCTTCGACAAGCCGCGCCTCGCCGCCGAAGAAATCGGTCAGTTCGGCGATGGCCGTCCCCCCTTTGAGGCGATCGAGCACCGCCGGATAGCCCGGGATCAGCGTGCGCACCGAAACGCCGAGCGGCGCCAGCGCCTTGGGCAAGGCCCCCGTGACGTCGGCGAGGCCGCCGGTCTTGACGAGCGGATGGACCTCCGAGGCGATGGACAGGACCTCGATCATCGGTCGGCGGCGAGCCGGTCGAGCATCGGCTGCGTAACGAGCGTCACGCCCTCGTCGGTGCGCCGGAACCAGTTCTTGTCGAACTCGGGGTCCTCCCCGACGACCAGCCCGTCGGGGATGGTCACGCCGCGGTCGAGCACGACCTTGTGGAGACGAACGCCACGCCCGATCGTGCAATAGGGCAGCACGACACATTCGGTAAGCTCGGAATAGGAATGAACGCGCGAGCCGGTGGAAATGAGCGTCTTGGACAGGGTGCTGCCCGAAATGATGCAGTCCCCGGAGACCAGCGAATTGACCGCCGCGCCGCGACGCCCCTCGTAATCGTGCACGAACTTCGCCGGCGGCGTGATCTCCGCATAGGTCCAGATCGGCCAGTCGCGGTCGTAGAGGTCGAGCTGCGGAGAAACGTCGCAAAGGTCGATATTGGCCTTCCAGTAGGCGTCCACGGTGCCGACGTCCCGCCAATAGGCGACGTCCTCGTTGGTCGAGCGTACGCACGAGCGCGTGAACCGATGCGCCCAGGCCGACCCGTTCTTGACGATATAGGGGATCACGTCCTTGCCGAAATCGCGCGCCGATCCTTCGGTTGCTGCGTCCCGGCGCAGCTGCTCCATCAGGAACCGCGTCTCGAAGACGTAGATCCCCATCGAGGCGAGCGCCATGTCCGGCCTGTCGGGCATGCCCGGCGGATCCTTGGGTTTTTCGACGAAGTCGATAATCCGGTCCCGCCCGTCGACATGCATCACGCCGAAGCCGGTCGCCTCCATGCGCGGGACTTCGAGGCACCCCACGGTCACGTCCGCGCCGGTGTCGACGTGCTGGCGCAGCATGATCTCGTAATCCATCTTGTAGATGTGGTCGCCGGCGAGAAC
>CAYRNE010000079.1:0-10018 GCA_964425245.1 uncultured Devosia sp. | reverse complement strand
GAGGCCCTCCTGGTAGGCGATGATGCAGGCGCGATCCACCATGTCTTCGAGGTTCACGGCGTCGTCCGTCTCGACGCAATGCACGCCCCAGACGACGCTCAGCCGCCGTACCGTCCGCCGGTTCGGCGAAAGCGCGAGGATGGGCTTGCTCGGCCGCTCGCGCGCAGCGCGGATCGCCGTCGAGCCCGACGAAGTGTAGGTGACGATCGAGGCGAGGTCGAGCGTCTCGGCGACCTGTCGGGTCGCAGCCGAGATCGCGTCGGCGGCCGTCGCTTCCGGCTCGGTCGCCTGGGCGCGGATGATGGAGCGGTAATTGATATCGCCCTCGACCGCGACGGCGACCTTGTTCATCATCGAAACGGCTTCGATCGGATACTGGCCCGACGCGCTTTCGGCCGAGAGCATCACCGCATCCGCGCCCTCGAAGACGGCGATCGAGACGTCCGACACCTCGGCGCGCGTGGGCACCGGCGAACTGATCATCGACTCGAGCATCTGCGTTGCGACGACGACCGGCTTGCCGTAGCGCCTGGCGATGCGGATCATCCGCTTCTGCAAGCCCGGGACCGTTTCGAGCGGCAGTTCGACGCCGAGGTCGCCGCGGGCGATCATGAAAGCGTCGCAAAGCTTGATGATCTCGTCGAGCCGCTCCACCGCCTGCGGCTTTTCGATCTTGGCCATGACGCCGGCGCGGCCCTGGACGATCTTGCGTACGTCGATGATGTCTTCGGGCCGCTGCACGAAGCTGAGCGCGATCCAATCCGCCTCCACTTCGAGGGCCTTGAGGAGGTCGGCACCGTCCTTTTCCGTCAGCGCGCCGACGGGCAGCAGCGTATCGGGAAGGCTGACGCCCTTGCGGTCGCTGAGCCTGCCGCCATGAACGACAGTGGTTTCGATGGTGCCGGGGCCGACCTTCGTCGCCCTGAGCTCGATCTTTCCGTCGTCGAGCAGCAGGCGGTCGCCGACGCTGACCGCGTCGAGTATCTCTGCGTGAGGCAGGTGCACCCGCTGCTGCGAGCCGGGATTCGCGTTGCCGTCGAGCGAGAAGATGTCGCCCGAGGCGAGCTGGATCGAGCCGCCCGCGAACGTGCCGATCCTCAGCTTGGGTCCCTGGAGGTCGACGAGAATGCCGAGCGGGTGCCTGAGCCGTTCCTCGACGCGGCGGATGCGCTGCACCATCTCGACCAGCAGCGCGTGGTCGGCGTGGCTCATGTTGATGCGGAACACATCCGCGCCGGCGCGCGCAAGCTCCTCGATCGTTGCTTCCTCGCTCGACGCCGGACCCAGCGTGGCGAGGATCTTCACTCGACGCAAACGTTTCATTGCCCTGCCGCGCCTTCCGCGTCCTGGGGTGGCTGTTCGCTCCCGACTCCCTCCAGCTCACCCTCCAGCGGTGCGCCGTCGTCGATGCCGTCGACAGGTTCGGCCCCCAATGCCTGGCTGTCCGTCAACTGGAGCATCCAACTGCTCCGGTTGTGGGTATCGATCTCGAAAAACCCGGTGCGTTCGTAGCCGCGCGCGAGGCAATCCTCAACACCGAAAATGGTGAAGGTCTCGTCGCGCGTGCACATGTAGACGTTGCCGTCCCAGGAGCCGCCGCCAACGTCGTCGGCGGCGTAGATGTAGTAGTAGCGTCGCGCCTCCACATCGCCCGAGTAGACGGTCTTGCATTCATTGGGTCCGGCGACCCACCAGCCCTCGGACTGCCAGCCGCGCTCGGCGCGGTAGCCGAGGGCGATCGAAACGGGGTTGGCGGTCTGGTTGCAGACGCGGAGCGTGCCTTCACCTTCGGTGTCCGCTTCGAGCGCCGCGGGATCGTCAGCCTGCTGGGCCTGCGCGGCCCCGGCGCTGCCGTTCGCCGCCGTCCCGTCGCCTTGCGGCATGAAGAACCAGATCGCAGCCACGGCCGCCGCGCCAAGCAGCAATGCACCGATGGTGAGGAGGTAACGCAAAGACCCAACTCGAAAGCGGTGATTTGCGGGGCGCGTCCGTTTTGCGCACGCCCCTCGACGGTGTCAACCGCTAAACAGGGGTTTTGGCGGAATTGCGCAAACCGGTGCATGGCGTGTGGATTGGGCGTGATTTGGCTTGAACGGCGTGCGTCGAGCCGGTTGAAGGAGGGCTCGCAGTCAGGGGTTTCGCGATGGCAGAAAGTGTTGCGCAGGATCAGCTAAGGGCGTTCGTCGAGCGCATCGAGCGGCTCGAGGAGGAGAAGAAGGCGATCGCCGAAGACATCAAGGAAGTCTACGGCGAGGCCAAGGGCAATGGCTTCGATACCAAGGTGCTCCGGCAGGTCATCCGCATCCGCAAGCAGGACCGGGCCGAGCGGCTCGAGCAGGAGGCGATCCTCGAACTCTATATGGCCGCACTGGGGATGAGTCTCGGGCCGGCCGAGGAGGAAGAGGCGGCCTAGCGGCGCGCTATTTGGCGGCGGCTTCCGCGGTGGCGCTGATCCCGAGCGCGGCGAGTGCAGCGGCGACGATGCCTGCACGATCGAGACCGGCCTCGGCATACATCTCGGCCTGGCTGGACTGCTCGGTGAAGCGGTCGGGGATCATCAGCGGCCGGAACCGCACCTTGCCGTCGAGCAGTCCTTCGCTCGCAAGAAACGTCGCGACGTGACTGCCGAAGCCGCCGATACCGGCTTCCTCGACCGTCAGCAGCACCTCGTGGGTTTCGGCCAGACGCGCCACCAGTTCCCTGTCCAGCGGCTTCATGAACCGCGCATCGGCTATTGTGGGATTCAGGCCGAATGCACCAAGCCGTTCGCCCGCGGCCACGGCCTCGGCGAGACGCGTTCCGTAGGAAAGGATCGCGACGGTTGCGCCCTCGCGCACGACGCGTCCGCGCCCGATCGGCAGCGGCGCGCCGCGTTCCGGCATCTCGACACCGACGCCGTCGCCGCGCGGATAGCGCAGGGCAATCGGCCCGTCGTTGTAGGCGACGGCGGTTGCGACCATGTGGCGAAGCTCGGCCTCGTCGGCGGCTGCCATGAGCACGAAGCCGGGCAAGGTGCCGAGGTAGGCGGCGTCGTAATTGCCGGCGTGCGTCGGGCCGTCGGCGCCGACGTAACCGGCGCGGTCGAGGGCGAAGCGCACCGGCAGACCCTGCACGGCGACGTCGTGCACGACCTGGTCGTAGGCGCGCTGCAGGAAGGTCGAATAGATGGCGCAGAACGGCTTCATGCCCTCGGTCGCGAGACCGGCAGCGAAGGTGACGGCATGCTGCTCGGCAATCCCGACGTCGAAGCTGCGGGCGGGGTAGATTTCGGCGAACTTGTCGAGTCCGGTTCCCGACGGCATGGCAGCGGTGATGGCGACAATGCGGTCGTCGCGGCTCGCCTCGTCGATGAGGCTCGACGCGAATACCGAGGTGTAGGAAGGGGCGTTCGAGGGCGCCTTGGCCTGCGCGCCGGTAACGACATTGAACCTCGAAACGCCGTGGTACTTGTCCGCGGAGGTTTCCGCCGGCTCGTAGCCCTTGCCCTTCTTGGTCACGACGTGAACGAGGATCGGACCGCCGTCCGTCTCGCGGACATTGTTCAAAACGTCGATCAGGTCGTTGAGGTTGTGCCCGTCGATCGGCCCCACGTAATAGAAGCCCAGTTCCTCGAACAGCGTGCCGCCAGTGAAGAAGGAGCGCGCGAACTCCTCGGTCCGGCGAGCCGTTTCGTGGATGATGCGCGGCATCTTTCCGGTGATCGACTTGGCGGTATCGCGAAAGCCGCGATAGGCCGGACCGGAAACGAGCTTGGCGAGGTAGGACCGCATGGCGCCGGTCGGCGGCGCGATCGACATGTCATTGTCGTTAAGGATGACGATCAGCCGCGCATCCATGGCGCCGGCATTGTTCATCGCTTCGTAGGCCATGCCTGCCGACATGGCCCCGTCCCCGATGACAGCGATCACGTGGCGTTTCTCGCCCTTCAGCTCAGAGGCGACTGCCATGCCGAGCCCGGCGGAAATGGATGTCGACGAGTGGCCTGCGCCGAACGGGTCGTATTCGCTCTCCGCTCGCCGGGTGAAGCCCGAAAGGCCGCCTTTCTGGCGCAGGGTGCGGATGCGGTCGCGGCGCCCGGTCAGGATCTTGTGGGGATAGGCCTGATGACCGACGTCCCAGATCAGGCGATCGCCGGGCGTGTCGAAGACCGTATGCAGCGCGACCGTGAGCTCGACGACCCCCAGGCCCGCCCCCAGGTGCCCGCCCGTCACCGAAACCGCATCGATGACTTCCGCGCGCAGTTCGTCTGCCAGGTGACGCAGCTCCTCGCGCGTCAGCGACTTGAGATCGGCTGGCGAATGGACGCGGTCGAGCAGGGGAGTTTCGGGCCTTGCGGGCGGCTTATCGGACACGGATTACCTGGCCGGCATTGTTTTATCTGACTTAGAGGCTGGCCGACGCTATTGCAACGGACAGCCGCTGCTAAAGTTCGCTTCAGCGCGAGGCAACCAGCAGCGGCGCACCGATGACGAAGCGGTCGTAGGTCGGCGGTACCTGCGGCTCAGGCGTGAAGCCGATGCGGCCGGTCAGGGGGCCGAGTTCGGTAGCCTTGTCGAGGTAGCCCTCGGCCTCGGTCATGACTGCGAAGTGTCCGGCCGACATGAAGACCGGATGGACCAGCGTCTCGTTCACGTGATCGAGCTCGGGAGCGACAAGCTCGCCCCGCCGCAGCTCGATGCTTGCATTCGACTGGCGGGTTTCGACGAGGTCGGCAAGGGCGGTCGACACGGAGTTGGGGGCCTTCGCGGCGCTGAGCGCATTGAACGTGAGATCGAACATGCCCTTGAGTGCCGCCGGCGCAGCAATCGAAGCCGTCTGGATAGTCGTGTCCAGTTGCGGCTTCGCCTCTGCCTTCGGCAGCGAAGCGGTCGTTTCCTGCTCGATGATCATGCGCAGCGCACGCTCGGCCTCGGGATCCTGGTTGCCTGCATAAGCGGTAACGACGTTGTCGAGCGGGCTCATGAGTACCCGCGCCTTGGGCGCACCGAGGGCATCCAGAGCGTCGAGAGCCGTGCTGCCGTTGGTGGGCGGCGTATAGAGGGTCGCCACCACGAGACGCTGCGACTTCCGGGCCGGGATCGGCGCGCCATTGCCGGCGATGCCGCCCGGTATCATCGAGCCCCGGCTGACCGGAACCGGTGCAACGATCTCCAGCGCCGGGACAACGCGCTGCTGCGGGTCGCCGCCGATCGAGGCGAGCTGAATCTCCGCCTGGGGCTGCGAAACGCCTGTCATCAGCGTAGGTGGCCGCGTGGCCGGGATCGGCGCTTCCAGTTCGCTTCCCGCGACCATGACGGTCGGTTCGTCACCGGTGACGATCGCGCCGTTACAGGGCACAGAATGGCACTTTTTCCATTCGGCCATGGCGTAGCGGCGGCCTTCTTCCGAGAGAGGTTTCCCGTCGGTGGGCAGGTGCAGCGTCCGGCCGTCGGGGAAGATCTTCTTGAGCTGCGCGCGGGTCATGCGCGGCCAGGCGCGGACATTGCCGGTATCGGCATGGACGAACGGGCTGCCCGAGGTGGGGTAATAGCCGATGCCCCCGACCTGATGCCGCATCACCGCTGCGCGAAGCGTGGAAAGGTCAACGCCCTTGATGAAGAAGTCGATCGCCTTGCCCTTCATATGAAGGGAATTGTCCGCAACACCCGAGGAGCGTTTGGCCAGCATGGCATTGGTCTTGGGCGAGCGGTAGGAGGAGACGATGCTGATCGGCTCGGCGGCCCGCACGTCCTTGTAGACCGTCCACAGGAGATCGAAGAGGGCCGGGTCCATCTTCGTCGGCTCTTTCGTCCTCCAGTCGGCAAGGAAGACGTCGAGTTGGCGGAGAACGGCCTTGTCGTAGCTGCCGTTGCGCCAGTAGGTGAAGCGGCCCGTCTGTTTGGTGTGCGTGTGGTAGAGAAGGAGCGTACGCTCATTGGGTGCGGCGCTCGCGGTGAGCGTGGCAGGCAGCAGCAGGACGGCGAGCGCAATGGCCGCGGCGAGAACTGCTCGCGAAATGTGCCCGAAAAGATGCCGTGCTTTGCGCGACACGCCCCGACAGCCCGTACCTATGCCGACTGCACGAAGCCTAGCGGGTCACGTCCTTAGGGACTGTTAACGCTAGACTCCCGACCCATGGCGGCTTTCGGCCACCCACACCGCAACTTCTAGGAAAAAAACGCGGCTGAACCAAGGCCAA
The DNA here is from genome assembly GCA_964425245.1 of uncultured Devosia sp. GTDB lineage: Bacteria > Pseudomonadota > Alphaproteobacteria > Rhizobiales > Devosiaceae > Devosia_A. Next base: position 3,840 of record CAYRNE010000079.1, on the reverse strand, counting down.
ATTACTAAGCGCCGGTAAACGCTTGGCTCCGATTCCACGGTGGCTGACCCAAGGACTTCCGGGCATCCCGTTGAGCGGCTTGGCCGAATTGCCCGGCCGCCTGGGACAAACGGGCTATAGGCCCAGTAGACTTATCAACCGTTTGTTGTGGCCATAGACGTCGCCGAAGGAGCGGATCGTCCCGTCCTCGTCGACGCGCAGGGTGAAGTAGGTAATGTGCACCGGAATCTTCGTCTTGAGGTTGTTCCACTGTTCGCGCGCGCCGAACTGGGCCTCGAGCGAGGCGCGGCTCAGTTCCACTTCGTTGGCGAGCAGGGCATCGGCGAATTCCATAGGGTTCTGGACGCGGATGCAGCCGTGGCTATAGGCGCGGAAAGAGCGCTGGAACAGCGACTTGGACGGCGTATCGTGCAGATATACGTCGTGCTGGTTGGGGAACAGGAACTTGATCTGGCCCAGCGCATTGCCGGCGCCCGGCCGCTGGCGGATATGGAAGTTCCGGATGTTGGCCGTCGTCCAGTCGACGGAGGCGGCGTTGATGACCTTGCCGCCGTAGAGCAGTTCCATGTTCTGGCCGGCGAGATAACCCGGGTTTGCGACGAGACGGGGAGCGATCTCGTTGCTGGCGATGGACGCCGGGACGTTCCAGTAGGGATTGACGACAATGTGCTCGATTTCGTCGAAGATCACCGGTGTCTGATTCTTCGGCGTGCCGACCACGACGCGGGTCGTATAGTGTTCGCGCGCGCCGTCCATGATCCACAGCCGGAATTCCGGGATGTTCACGTGGACGTAGAAATCACCGTAATTGTCGGGCTCCCAGCGCCAGCGCTCCATGTTGGCGATGATGTCTTCCCTGGTCGTCGCGGAACCGCCGTTCAGCGCAGCGACGGTCGCCGGCCCGACGATGCCGTCGGCCGTCAACCCGAGGCTCTCCTGGAAGGCCTTCACGGCCTCGACCAGGGGCTCGTCATAGGTGGTGTCCGCGACGGCCCCGGCGCCCGCGGTCTCCGGAATTTCCGGCTCGGGTACGTCGAGGCGCTGGCGCAGCAGCGTTACGCGCTCGTCCTTCTTGCCCGGCCTCAGCAGGGGGCCGTCGGGGATCGTCACGGCCGCGTCGATGACGCTGCCGTCGTAGAATTTTGCGAGCGCTGCCTTGAGGGCGAGAAATTCCCGCCCCTTGGGCGAGAGGTCGAGCAGGAGCGCGCCGGGGTCGTCGCTCCCGGCGAGGCGCATCAGCATTTCGGCTTCGTTGATGCGCCGCGGCGCGAGGGTCCAGAGCTTCGAGACCTCGGTCGGCGCCACGCGGCCGCCATAGGCATCCTGCGCGTAACGGATGGCCGACGCGGAGAAAGCCGTCTCGAGGGCGGCGAGCCTCGCGGGGTCGGTTCCGGCGGTCGCGACGTCGAGTTCGGGCGTCAGGTAGTCGGACGGGCGGAAGCCTTCGAGTTCCGCGCTCTCGAAGACCTTGATGATGCTTTGCGCCTTCTCGGAGAAGGCGATCTTGCCGGTCTCGTCCTTGACCAGCCACAAAGGCTCGAAATGGCGTGACCCGTAGAAGAAATAGAGCTTCTGGGCCTGGCCATAGGCCCGGGTGTCGCGATTGGCGCTGAAATAGGCGTCCGACAGGCCCTTCTTGATGATGCGCGCGAGTTCTGTCTGCGGCGGGGCGATCACCACGCGCGTCGCTTCGACGCCGCCGACGGTCACCACTTCCTGGGCCGGTGTTCCACCGGCGGAGGCGGCCAGAACGAGGCCGAGCAAGGCAATGGAAATCATCGAATTGCGCATCAATTACTCCGTGCCCACGCGGGGTCAAACACGCAGGGCGCACTACCGGCTCGGGGAGGAATCTCAGTCATGATGCACCCATGCCAACTCGGCTTAGCCCACAATCCTTAACGCTGACAATTCCTCGCGATTTTGTGAGTCCGGGATGTGGCTCCGCGGCAACGGAGCGATCCTCAAAGGCTAGGCCGCGTCACGTCCTACGGCCTCTTCAAGGCCGTATTCCTTGAGCTTGCGATAGAGCGTTGAACGGCCGATGCCCAAGGCCCTCGCGACACGCGACATGTGGCCGCCATAGTGTCTCAGGGCAAAGGCGATAAGTTCGCGCTCGACTTCGCTCAAGGGAGCGATTTCGCCGCCGGCAGTCACGAATCGGTCCGGAATTGCCTCCCCCTTGTCCATTGGACGTGCGGAAGGCGTAGCGTCGTCGATATGAACCGGCGCTGAAGGCAGTTGCAGGTTCTCGGTCATCTGGAGCACGCCCGCCCGACCCGACGTCTGGGCGACGATCTGCGGGAAATCGGCGGTCTCGAGGTAGGCAGAATCGGAGAGGACGACGGCGCGGTACACGGCGTTCTCAAGCTGGCGGATGTTTCCCGGCCAGTCGTAGCTGCAAAGCAGTTCGAGCACGGCGTCGGTGGCGCCCACGATGCGCTTGCCGGCCTCGGCAGCGAGCCGTGCAATGAAGTGGTTGACGAGGGCCGGGATGTCCTCCGGGCGTTCGCGCAGCGGCGGAACGTAGATCGGGAACACGTTCAGCCGGTAATAAAGGTCCTCGCGGAAGGCGCCGGCCTTGGCGAGATTGAGGAGCCGCCGATTGGTCGCCGAAATGACGCGGACATTGACGCGCTGCGCGCGGCCTGCCCCGACGGGTTCGATTTCCCCCTCGTGAATGGCGCGGAGGAGCTTCACCTGCGTGTCGAGCGGCAGTTCGCCGACTTCGTCCAGAAAGAGGGTGCCCCCGTTCGCCTCGGCGAACTTGCCCGGCTGATCGGCGATCGCGCCGGTAAAGGCGCCCTTCCTGTGCCCGAAGAGAGTGGACTCGATGAGGTTGGACGGGATTGCGCCGCAGTTGACGGTGATGAAGGGCTTCCCGCTGCGCTCGCCCATTCCCTGGATGGCGCGCGCCACGAGTTCCTTGCCGACGCCGGTTTCCCCCTCGATGAGCACCGGAATCGGGCTTTTCGCTGCCTTGGCGATCAATGTCTTGACCCGGTCCATGGCCGGTGAGCGGGTGATGATGTCGCCGACGGTGAAGGTGCCGGCCCGGCGGGCCCGGTCAATGCGGACGATGGTTTCGAGTTCATCGAGCTTGACCGCGTTCCGCAGCGACACAATGAGCCGCTCCGGCGCCACCGGCTTCACGAAGAAATCCGCGGCGCCGAGCCGCATTGCCGACACCACGGTCTCCAGCGAGGAGCTTGCCGTCTGGACGATGACAGGCGTCTTGATCCCCTCACGCCCCATCGTTTCGAGCACGGCCATGCCGTCCAGGTCGGGCATGACGAGGTCGAGCACGACCACCCCGATGCCGGGGTCGCCGCGGAGGATATCGAGTCCCGGCGCGCCGCCCGTTGCGGTCAGGGGCGAAAATCCGGCGCGGCGCGCCGTCTCGGCGGTCAGCCGCAATTGCACGGGATCATCGTCGACGATCAGGACGCGGGTCATTCTGCCTCGTGATTTGCAAATCCATTCAAACGGTTGGGCGAATCGCTTGTGCCGTTTTGAGGCAGGATGGTGGGCGGCGGTTAAGAGGGCTTTAATCGCGATAGCAGGAATGCGCGGCTGCTTGGCATAAGGGTGACGCGCCGATATGGTCCCGCCGCCTCCGCAAAGCCGAGAGATTGACAGTCATGACCAGGTTTCCGCTCGCTCCCGAGACCACAGCCCAGAAGTGGCATAACGAGCTCGGCGAGCTGCCGGTATGGAACCTTGCCGACCTCTATCCCGGCAACGATTCGCAGGAACTCGGGGCCGACCTCGCGCGTGCGCAGGCCGAGGCCAAGGCATTCGAGACCGACTACCGGGGCAAGCTCGAAGGGCTGGCGCGCA
>CAYRNE010000078.1:0-10058 GCA_964425245.1 uncultured Devosia sp. | reverse complement strand
GTGCCCTCGTGGATCCGGACCGTGCAGGTCCCGGATGATGGCGACGAGGGGCGCGGCGGCCTCTGCTGCCTGCTCCTGCCGATTGGCCATCGTGCTCGTCTCGATCATCGCGCTCATTCCGACATCCCGATCGTCATCATTACCATTTTCGCTCCAGCCGCTGCCGCAGGAATATCGCGATCCCGTTCATCACCAGCAGGAACGCGAGCAGTACGAGGATGCCGGCCGACGTGCGCGCGACGAAGCCGCGTTCGGGACTGTCCGCCCAGATATAGATCTGCGTGGGCAAAGCGGTAGATGCGTCCATGACGCTCTCCGGCGGGCTGGTGATGAACGCATTCATGCCGATGAGCAGCAGCGGCGCGGTCTCGCCGAGCGCGTGCGCGAGACCGATGATTGTCCCGGTCATGATTCCGGGCAGCGCCAGCGGCAGCACGTGATGCAGCAACACCTGGTGGCGCGAGGCGCCCATGCCGAAGGCGGCCTCGCGGATGGAGGGCGGAACGGCCTTGATGGCGTTGCGCGTGACGATGATGATCGTCGGCAGCGTGATAAGCGCGAGGACGAGCCCCCCCACGAGCGGGGCCGAGCGCGGCAGGCCGAAGGTCTGGATGAAGACCGCAAGGCCGAGCAGGCCGAAGACGATGGAGGGTACCGCGGCAAGGTTGTTGATGTTGACCTCGATGAGCGTCGTCCAGCGGTTCCTGGGCGCGAACTCCTCGAGGTAGGCCGCCGCGGCGACGCCGAGCGGAAAGCTTATGAGGAAGCAGACGAAGACCGCGTAAAACGTGCCGGCGATGGCGCCGGCGAGCCCGGCAATTTCGGGGAACCGGCTGTCGGCATTGAAGATCAGCCCCCAGTTGAACGGGGTCGTGATCCTCCCCTGCTCGACCAGCGTGTCGAACCAGCCGATCTGCTCGTCGGTCAGCCGGCGAGAGTCTTCCGGCGTGTCGCGTGTGATCGTTCCCTTCTGGAGCTGGTCGTAGGGATCGGCAACGGGAACCTCGAGCGTCAGCGTGCCGCCGATCACGCCGGGGTTCGCGACCACCGCGTCACGCACGAAGAACTGCGTGTTGTTGGTGACGATCTTCGGAATTTCGCGTGCCGCAGCGGGGCCGATCCCGTCGGGAAACAGGGCGAGCATGCCGTCGCGCACGATGGCGCGCCAATTGCTCTTCGCAAGATCGCCGCGGTCGACAAACTCCTCCGCGATCGGAAAATCGATACGGGCATGCGTTTGCATAAAGGCCTGGTAACCGCCGAGGATCAGCGTCGCCAGCAACGTCCCCAGAAGTCCGATGGCGAGGGCGATGGCGGCGAGGCCGTAGAGACGCAGGCGCCGGTCGGCGGCATGGCGGCGCCGGCGCAGCGCCGCAACCGCGCCCTGGTTCGCGCCCGTCACCGACAGACCGTTGGCGGTAACATCAGACATCGCTGGCTCTACTCATACTGCTCGCGGTACCGGCGGACGACGTGCAGCGCCAGCACGTTCAGCGCCAGCGTCACAAGGAAGAGCACGAGGCCTAGGGCAAAAGCCGCAAGCGTCTTCGGGCTGTCGAACTCGGTGTCGCCGATGAGCAGCGTCACGATCTGCACCGTCACCGTCGTCACCGAATCCACCGGGTTGATCGTTAGAGTGGCGATGAGTCCCGCGGCCATGACGACGATCATCGTCTCGCCGATCGCGCGGCTCAGCGCGAGGAGGATGCCGCCCATGATGCCCGGCAGCGCCGCAGGCAGCAGCACCCGCGTCATCGTCTCGGCGCGGGTCGCGCCCATGGCGAGCGAGCCGTCCCGCAGGGAACGCGGCACAGCCCGCAGCGCATCGTCGGCGAGCGAGGAGATGAAGGGAATGATCATTACGCCCATGACCAATCCCGCGGCAAGGGCACTGTTGGGAGACACGGCTATGCCAAAAAGCCCGCCCGCCTGCCGGACGGCCGGCGCCACCGTCAGGACGGCGAAGAAGCCATAGACTACGGTCGGGACGCCGGCGAGGATTTCGAGGATGGGCTTGACGATGTTTCGGATGCGGCCGTCAGCGTACTCGACGAGATAAATCGCCGTGAAGAGGCCGATCGGCACCGAAACGGCCATCGCGATTGCCGAGATCAGCAGCGTTCCCGTGAACACCGGCACCGCCCCGAAGGCACCGGCGCCCGCGACCTGTTCGGGCCGGATCGCGATCTGCGGTTCCCAGCGCAGGCCGAAGAGGAACTCCCAGACCGGTACCATCTGGAAGAAGGCGAAGGACTCGTAGAGCAGCGATGCGATGATGCCGATGGTCGTCAGGATCGCAACGACCGAACAGGCGATCATCAGCAGCGACAGCAGCCGTTCGACATTGTTGCGCGCCCGGAACCGCGCGGAGAGCCGCGAGCGGGCGACGACGATCGTGACCAGCATGAGCGCGACAACGACGACGACCATGGCCCAGCGGGCGATCTCATCCCATCGCACGAGCCGCTCAGCGGCGGCGAGAATGGCCGGCGAGGGCTCGGAGAAGATGAGGCCGGCCGCGACGTTGCCGATCTCGGAGAGGATCAGGTCCAGCTCGGCCCCGGTCTTGCCGGCCGTGAGCTCGGCCGGAAGGCTTGCGAGGACGAGACCGCTGACGACCGGCCCCTGAGCCAGGAGCCAGAGGAGAACGAGGATGAGCGCCGGTACGCCGACCCAGATCGCGACGAAGGCGCCGTGATAGCCGGGCAGCGAGTGGACCGCCGTCCCGTCCGACGCAACGAAGCTCCTGCCCGCACGGCGCCCGACATAAAAGGCGATGAGCGAGAAGACGACGATCGCAAGGAAGAGGTAGCCGGCCAAAGTCAGGTCTCCAGCGTGGCAGGGAAGCCGGGCATACCCGGCTTCCCCTGATGCGTCAGTTCGCGGGCGCGTCCATGGGCAGGCCGCCGGTCGCGGCACCGGCGACCGTGCTGCGTTGATCCTCGGGGAGTACGATCAGTCCGCGTTCCGAGAGATAGCCGCCTTCGCCGAACGAGGCCTCGGAGACGTACTCCGCGACGAAATCCTCGAGGCCGGGGATGACGCCGCGATGCGCGTTCTTGACGTAGAAATAGAGCGGCCGCGACACGGCATAGCTACCGTCGGCGATGGTGTCGGGCGTCGGCAGCACCCCATCGACGGCAATGGCGGTCAGTGTGTCGGCGTTCTCGTAAAGGAACGAGTACCCGAAGATGCCGAGCGCGTTCGCATCCGCCTTGAGGCGCTGAACGATCAGGTTGTCGTTCTCGCCCGCCTCGATGAAGGGGCCATCCTGGCGCATCCGAGCGCAGACTTCCTCGCGCCGCGCCTCGTCAAGGGCCGCGATGGCGGGGAACTGTGCGCAGCCTTCGTGCATCACGAGTTCGACGAACGCGTCGCGCGTGCCGGAGGTCGGCGGCGGGCCGAAAATGGTGATGGGGATATCGGGAAGCGCCGGGTCGATCTCGCTCCACCGGGTGTAGGGATTGGCAACGATCGCTCCGTCCACCTCGACCTCGGACGCAAGCGCCTGGAAGAGTTGCGCCTTGGTCAGGCCGAACTCTGGCCCTTCGCGCGAGCGCGTGATCGATAACCCGTCGTAGCCGATCAGCACTTCGGTGACGCTGTCGACGCCGTTCTGGCGGCAAAGCTCGTATTCGGAGGCCTTCATGGCGCGCGAAGCGCCGGTGAGATCGGGATGGTCGGGACCAACGCCGCCGCAGAATATCCGGAAACCGCCGCCGGTGCCGGTCGATTCGACCACCGGCGCCGGATTGCCGGTCGCTGCGGCGTATTGCTCGGCCACCGCCTGGGTATAGGGAAAGACCGTCGACGATCCGACGATGCGGATCTGATCGCGCGACTGGGCGTAGGCGCCAGTGGTTCCCGATGTGCACGCGGCAACGAGCGACAGAGCGCCCGCCAAAAGAGCTATCTTCATGAAGGTTCCCTTTCGGAGAAACACGAAGCAGCCCTTTCGCGAACGTTCCGCCGCCGGCTGCCTCCAACGGGCGGCACGCTACGGCGGGTCATGCAAGCTCTTATGTCAGTTGCGCGAAACTTTTGTGACAGCCGATGCCTTTGGATTTGCAGCCGGAATCGCGATCGAGGCGCGCCGATGACAGGGGCGTGACGGCTAACGCGGCAGCAGGACCTCGACCCGCGTCCCCTGCCCCACCTCGCTGCTGATCGTCAGCCTCCCCCGATGGCGCGTCACAATGTGCTTGACGATCGCCAGGCCAAGGCCGGTGCCTTTCTTCTTGCGGCTCGATTCCGCGTCCACGCGATAGAACCGCTCGGTCAGCCGAGGGACGTGCTCGGCTTCGATGCCGGGGCCGTGGTCGGTGACGCTGACGAGATAATCGTAGCCCTGCCGATTGGCCGGTGCGGTGAGCGCCACCTCGACCCTGCCGCCGTCCGCTCCGTACTTCAACGCGTTGTCGATCAGGTTCTCGAACACTTCGTAAAGCTCGTCGCGGTCACCGGTGACCGTCTGCGGCTCGGATGGAATGTCGAGCTCCACGACGGCGCCGGCCTCGGCCGCCTGTGCCTGCAGGCCATCCCGCACCTCGCGCAACAGCGCACCGAGCTCGATGCTTCCCGTGGGCCGTACGTGCTGGCGCATTTCGATCCGGCTCAGCGACAGCAGGTCCTCGATGAGCTTGCTCATGCGCATCGCATGGCTCCGCATGATTTCGAGGAAACTGGCCTGCGCCTTGGGATCCGTGGCGGCGGGACCCATGAGCGTTTCGATGAAGCCGAGGAGTGAGGTCAGCGGCGTGCGCAACTCGTGGCTGGCATTGGCGATGAAATCTGCCCGCAGCGCATCGAGGCGCTTCTTGTCGGTCAGGCTTTGCATGGTGACAACCAGCATGCCGCCGCCCTCTCCCGCGACGAGCGGCGCCACCGTGACGCGATGCCAGGTCTCGGTCGGCACGGTCTGGTGCAGCTCGACGGTCTCGGGTCGTCCGCTCTGCCGGACGGCTTCGATTGCGGCGAGCATGGCGGGCGCGCGGAGCGCGATTGCGATGGGACTTCCAGGCGCGACGATCGGAAACTGCGCGGCGGCCGGCCCGTTGCGATGGGTGACGACCGAGCGCCGGTCGAGGACGAGGCAGGGATCAGGCAGGGCATCGGCGAAGAGTTGCAGCGTCCCGTCGGCGACGCCGGGCGGCGAGCGGCGATCGGTCGAGGGCTCCGCCATGGGCCGGCCGAGTGGAACAATTGCCGCGACGACGACAACGACGACGAAGCCCAGAGCTCCGAGACCGGGCGGCAGACCCCCCGCGAGCATGAACAGCACGATCACCGCCGCGAAGGCGACCAGCAGCACGGCGCGGGCACCCAGGCGCCTGCGGCTCTCGGCCATGAACGTGTCGGTGTCGTCCGCCATCCACGGTCTCCATTTCGCCCGCGAGGGATACTTGGCTCTGCCGGCGGCAGCAAGGCGGCTCAAAGACGTGCTTGCCCTGTTCGTGATGCCATTGCAGGCTGGGCCTTTGGAGCATCGCCATGAGCGTACCCGCCTTCGACCTCGACAACCCGAAGCTGCCCAAGGCCATCAAGTCCGTCGGCATGACCTCCGGCGGTTACCCCTACAGCGGGAAGATGGACAAAGACGACTACGAGGCCGAGCTGCGCGACGCGCATCTGCAGCTCGCTCTGCTGCAGGAGCACGTCGCCCGATCGGGCATGCGTATGGTGATCGTCTTCGAGGGTCGGGACGCCGCGGGCAAGGGCGGCACGATCCGCACCTACAGCAAGAACCTCAACCCGCGCTTCAACCTCCACGTCGCGCTACCCAAGCCAAACGACCGGGAGCGGCTTGAATGGTACTTCCAGCGCTATGTGGCGCGGTTGCCTGCGGCCGGTGAGACGGTGATGTTCGACCGCTCGTGGTATAACCGCGCAACGGTCGAGCCCGTCATGGGATTCTGTACCGAGGCGGAGACGGCCAAGTTTCTTGAAGAGGCGCCGCGGTTCGAGCAGATGCTGGTCAACGACGGCATCCGGCTCTTCAAATTCTGGCTGTCGATCGGCCGCGAAATGCAGATGAAACGATTCCACGACCGGCGGCACGATCCCCTGAAGCGCTGGAAGCTCTCGCCGGTGGACCTGCAGGCGCTCGCGCAGTTCGATGCCTATACGTCGGCGCGCAATCGCATGTTCGAGGCGACGCACAGCCTGCACGGCCCCTGGACCGTTATCCTCAATAACGACAAGCGGCGTGGACGCCTCAACGTGATCCGGTCGGTGCTGCACGCGCTCGATTACGAGGGCAAGGATGTGGCGCAGATCGGCGAGGTGGACGCGAGGCTCGTGTTCGACGCGCGTTCATTTCTTGCGCGTGGCGCCGGCGACTGATCCTGCCTTCTCGATCATGCCAATGCGCTTGCTCGCAACGGGCCAGGCGAGCTCGGTCGTCCGTGCGATCGCCGCCTCGACCAGCGCGAAGAGTGCGGCATTGGAGTCCCAGGTCCGGCCGGTTCCGGTGTGGCAGGGAAGCACGATCTTGGCGTAACGGGAGACCGGCGAGATCCATTCGTCCGTGACGAGCACCGTGTAGGCGCGGCGAGCCGCAAGATAGGACGCCGTATCGAGCAGCTGCGGATCGTAACGGCGGACGTCGAAAACAATCGCAACCTCTCCGGCGCGCACGTCGAGGAGTTGGTCGGCGCGGCTCGCGGTACGCCCGTCCAGCCGGCGGACGCCAGAACGGATGAGGCGCAGATGCGCCTCCATGTAGGCTGCGATCGCGTCGGTGAAGCGGCCGCCGAACAGGTGGCACCCGCCCTTGCCCTCGGCGAGCTTGGCGCAGACCGACTCGAACTCCGAGTGCGGGATGCGCGCGACCGATCCCCTGAGGTTCTCGATGGCACGATCCGCAAAGACGTCGAGGAAGCTGTCGTCGCGTCCCGGGCGCGGCGGGCGCGCCTCACTGCGCTGAAGCGGCGACTTGGCCCGCTCCTCCAGTTCGCGCCGCAGGGCGCGCTGGAAATCGGGATAAGACCGGTAGCCGAGCTGGGCGACAAACCTGAGGACAGTCGCGGCACTCGCGCCCGCCTGCGACGCGAACTCGGCGACGGGTGCGAAGCCGATCGTCGGATAGCTCCCGAGCAATCCCCTCGCGACGCGCTTCTCCGCTGACGTCAGGCGATGCATGGCGTCGTGGATCCGGACCTCGACGCTCTCCGATTCTGCATTGGCATGGTCTGAAACGCTCATTTCACCATTGACAGTTCTGCCAATTCTCGAACTACTGTTACAACAGTTGACGGAACCTGCGTAGGGGCGTCGTGGACAGTTCCGGGCAAAGCGCGGTCCGCGTGAGCAATGCGGCGGGAGCATCCCCGTTCGTGCTCGTCTGCGACCACGCCTCGAACCGCATTCCCTCGCGCTACGGCGATCTGGGCCTGACGCCGATCGAGCTGGCGAGCCACATCGCCTGGGACCCCGGGGCACTGGAGCTCAGCTTCGCATTATCCGAGCTGCTCGACGCGCCGCTCGTCCATTCGACCGTGTCGCGGCTACTGATCGACGCCAACCGGGCGCCGGATGCGCCGGGTGCCATCTGGACCCTGTCGGAGGCGACGCGGATTGCGACCAACGAAGGCATCGACGCCGAGGAACGCAAGTTCCGGATCGCTGCCTTTCATCGGCCCTATCATGACGCGATAGAGGCGGTCCTCGAGGAGCGTGCGGCCCGGCGAAAGCCGACCGCACTGGTGTGCGTTCACTCCTTCACGCCGGTCTTCCTCGGCGTCGCCCGACCCTGGCCGATCGGCCTCATTCACGGCCGTGACGTTGCGCTGACGGCGGCCCTCCGCGATGCGCTCGTCCGGCTCGAGCCTGACCTCACGATCGGCTGGAACGAGCCTTATGCCGCGCTCAATGGCGTCACCTATACGCTCGAACATCACGGAGACCGGCGAGGCCTGCCGGCGACCATGATCGAGCTTCGCAACAACGAGATCCTCGAGCCCTCCGGCCTGGCGCGGTGGGCGTCGCTGCTTGCGCGGGCTCTTCCCGAGGCCCTCGCGGACGCAGCTGCGCAGCGCCCCGCTGCCGCGGGCGCCGGTTCGCCCTAGGGAGCGCCGATGCCAAGACCGATCGTCCTCTTCGTGCGTGGCGTCGACCGGATCAACCGGTGGGTCGGGTACGTCGCGATGTACCTGTTCTTCGTTCTCGCTGCGATCATGCTCTGGTCGACGTTGTCGCGGGCGCTGTTCGGAGTGCCGGTGAACTGGGCGCTGGAGATGAGCCAGTTCGTTCTCTCGGCCTATTACTTGCTGGGCGGTGCCTACGCGACCCAGGAAGGCGCCCACGTGCGCATGGACCTCTTCTACGGCCGACTGCCGCCGCGCGGCCGGGCGGCGCTCGACGGCTTCACGATCCTGTTTGTGATCTTTTTCCTCGGTGTGCTCCTGTGGGGGGCGATCTCCAGCACACAGTACGCCTTCCATTATAACCAGAAGAACTACTCGGCCTGGTCGCCGGTGCTGTGGCCGGTCAAGGTCGCGATGACGATCGGGGTTTTCCTCATGCTGCTGCAGTTCGTCGCGCAATTCTTCAGGGACATCGCCGAGGCCCGGGGCAGGCCGATCGCATGACGCCCGAACTCATCACCATCTTCATGTTCGCAACGATGATGGTGCTGCTCTTTACGGGGCAGCGCGTCTTCGGCGTCATCGGCTTCGTGGGCGCGGCGGCGGCACTCTGGCTCTGGGGCCGCGGCTCCATCGAGATGCCGTTCAACCAGGCGTTCCAGGTCCTCAACTGGTACCCGCTGATTACCGTGCCGTTCTTCGTCTTCATGGGCTACATGATGAGCGAGAGCGGCATCGCCTCGAATCTTTACCGCATGTTCCATGTGTGGTTCGGCCCGGTACGGGGCGGACTCGCGCTCGGCACCATGGGGCTCATGGTGCTCGTTTCGTGCATCAACGGGCTCAGCGTCGCCGGCATGGCGATCGGAGCTTCCATTGCGCTCCCCGAACTGCTCCGGCGCGGTTACGACAAGGTGATGGTCACCGGCGTGATCCAGGGCGGCTCGACGCTCGGCATCCTCGTGCCGCCGAGCGTCGTCCTCGTGCTGTTCGCCATGATCGCGCGGGCGCCGATCACCGATCTCTGGCTTGCGGGCATCCTGCCGGGCCTGATGATGGCAGTGATCTTCGGGCTCTATATCTATATTCGCTGCCGCATCCAGCCCGAGCTCGGCCCGCCCATGTCGGAAGAGGAGCGAAGCCAGATTTCGCTCGGCGAGAAGATCAGCCTGCTGCGCGCCGGGATCATGCCCGTCATGGTGTTCGCCATCATGATGACGCTCTTTCTGACCGGCATAACCAGCCTGACCGAGAGCTCGGCGGTGGGGGCGCTTCTCGCGACGATCGCCGCCGCGCTGTCCGGCAAGCTCAACCGGAAAGTGCTTCACGAGACGACCAAGCAGACGCTGCTTATCAGCTGCATGTTCCTCTGGATCATCCTCGGCGCGCTCTGCTTTTCCTCCGTCTACGACGGCCTCGGCGCCGTGCGCGCAATCGAGAGCCTGCTGCTCAACACCTTCAACCTCGATCCCTGGGGCATCCTGATCCTGATGCTGCTGAGCTTCATCGTCATGGGGATGTTCCTCGACGACACGGCAATGCTCGTGATCGTTGCCCCGCTCTACATCCCGCTGGTCAGGACGCTGGGCTTCGACCTCATCTGGTTCGGCATCCTTTACACCATCACCTGCCAGATCGCGTACATCACGCCGCCTTTCGGCTATAACCTGTTTCTCATGCGAGCCATGGCGCCGCCCGAGATTTCGCTGGGCGATATTTACCGTTCGATCCTGCCCTTCATGCTCTTGATGGTAGTTTCGCTCATCATCCTCATGGTCTTCCCGCAGATCGCGCTGTGGCTACCCAGCCTCTACAGCGGACGGGGGCTCTAATGCGGCACCAGGTGCGAGCGAGCGTGCACGGACGAAGGAGGCGCCAGCCGAACTGACACTTGTCAAACCGACCTAGCATTCGGGGGGGAGCCAAACTTCCCGGAGACAACACAAACAGGGATGGAAGCAGATGACTGAGACT